>NZ_VTSR01000004.1 GCF_008329715.1 Gimesia chilikensis
AAACCAGGAAGCAATGGCAACAATTTGCTTTGGTGGGAAACTATTTGTAATCGGAGTTACTAGCGCCTTGCCGCTCAGGGGGATGCTTCAGCTGGATTGGGGGATACATGGGGACGTTGGTCTTTTTCAATTGGAAGTTGGTTATGAATGGATTGCTGTTCTGTTTCGATACTGAATTCTGTGGAAGGGCGTGGGGGCGTCAAGACAGAATTTTGTCCCGATGTGGCCGGATTTTGTCACCCTTTGTCCCGGATTTTGTCCACGTCTGGCCGGAATGTGTCCCGGTGTGCCCTGAACAAGAGAAGGGAACAGGGCGAACCGATTGGGGAGAGACAGTTGAATTTGTAGTGAAAAACGGGGTGAGTTCAGGTGCTGATTCGTCAGTGGTGCCGAATGTTCTGGTGGATGTGAACGTGCCTCGCGCGCGAGCCAGAAGGGACCAGCATATGCATCGGGAGGGCCGGTTCAAGTCCTGTTTATTCAGTATTTCATCAGTGAAAATCCTGCAGTGCAGGAGGGGGAAATCAGATGACTTTCGAGACGGGCTGTGTTAGTCTGAATTGAGACACAAACCTGTAGCGCTGCACTTCTCTGAGGAACAGATTAATCATGCATGTAAAAAATAACTGGTGGACTGGTTCGATCGTGGGTTTGCTGCTGGCGAGTAGCGGTCTGATGCTGAGAGCGGCTGAGAAAGAGCAGCCCACATTGAGTAAGGCCCAGCAGACGGCGGTGCAGGATGTGCAGCAGCGGGCGGAAGATCTGAAAGCGGTGAACCAGTCGATCTGGAATTATGCGGAAGTCGGCCTGCAGGAAACGAAGTCATCTCAGCTGCTGATTGAAAAGCTGGAAGCGGAAGGCTTCAAGGTTAAAAGCGGAGTGGCGGATATGCCGACCGCGTT
This sequence comes from Gimesia chilikensis, assembly GCF_008329715.1. Lineage (GTDB taxonomy): Bacteria > Planctomycetota > Planctomycetia > Planctomycetales > Planctomycetaceae > Gimesia > Gimesia chilikensis. The sequence goes on from NZ_VTSR01000004.1 coordinate 903, forward strand.
TGTCGCCAGTTATGGGAGCGGAAAGCCGATCATCGGGATCCTGGCAGAGTATGATGCGCTGCCGGGGCTGTCTCAGAAAACGGTTCCCTATCGTGAGAGTCAGTCTGAAGGGGGAGCCGGTCATGCCTGCGGACACAGTGGGCTGGGAACCGCGGCACTGGGGGCGGCGCTGGCCGTTAAGGAGGCCGTCGACAAACATGGTCTGAAGGGGACGGTGCGACTATACGGAACGCCGGCTGAGGAGACCGGACTGGGGAAGGTCTATATGCTGCTGGATGGCCAGTTCGAGGATCTGGATATCTGTCTGCACTGGCATCCCGGAAATAATACCAATGTGCATCTGGGAAGTTCGAAGGCGCTTGTTTCGGTCAAGTTTACGTTTACCGGTTTGCCTTCGCATGCGTCGGTGAGTCCGGAGAGTGGCGTGAGTGCCCTGGATGCGGTGGAGCTGATGAATACGGGCGTGAATTATATGCGGGAGCATGTTAAAGAAGATGCCCGGATGCATTACGTGATTATTGATGGCGGGGGGCAGCCCAACGTGGTGCCTGCGAAAGCGACTGTCTGGTATTACGTGCGTGCGAACGCGCATGAAGATCTGGAACGCTATTATCGCTGGGTCGTTGATATCGCTAAAGGGGCGGCCCTGATGACGCGCACCAAGCTTTCGATTCAGGTGGATACCGACAATCATGAGCTGATTCCCAATACGCCGCTCTCGGAGTTGATACATGAGAAGCTGACGGTGATTGGGCCTCCCGAGTTTTCGGAAGAGGAGAAAGCGTTTGCCCGCCGGATTCAACAGCCGCTGATTGAAGAGTTCGGGCAGACATTCCCCGTGGCAATCGACAGCAGGGTGCATACGCTGCTGGAATCGAAAACATCTTCCAAGGGTTCAACGGATGTGGGGGACATCAGCTGGCACATTCCCACGGGCGGTCTGCGGACGACCTGTTTTGCAGCGGGAAATCCGGGGCACAGCTGGCAGAACGTAGCCTGCATCGGTTCTTCCATCGGCGAGAAGGGGATTCTGTATGCAGCGGAAGCTCTGGCGGCGACAACGGTGGCGCTGATGGAAAACCCGGTATTGGTTAAGGAAGCGAAAGCGGACTTTGATCAACGTATGAAGGACCGGAAATACATCACGTTGATTCCCAAGGGGCAGAAACCGCCGGTGAAAATCAGATAATTGGCAACCAGTGAGAGTGGGAACAGGTGTTTTTCGTAATTACCCGCCTACGATCAATTCAGAAGCAGAGCATCAGACAACCTGGAGCAGGAGGACCGAGAGATGAATTTGATTGATGGCGTTCAGGAATTGAAATCGCCGTGGATGATTGCTGTCTGGCCCGGGATGGGAAACGTGGGACTGACCGCGGGATACTATCTGATGGCCAAACTGGGAATGGAACTGCTTTCCGAGTATTCCCCGCCTGAGCTGTTCGACATCGATTATGTCGAAGTCGAACGGGGAGTGATTCATACGGGGGCCCGACCGCGGAGTCGTTTTTTTCTGTGGAAAGATCCAGAGGAACAGCACGACCTGGTCGTGCTGATCGGAGAAGCCCAGCCTCAGTTCGGCAAATATTCCTACTGCAAGAAGATGATTTCGTATGCACAGGACCTGGGGATCGAGCGGGTCTTTACGTTCGCGGCGATGGCCACCGGGATGCATCCGGAACATGAGTCGCGTGTATTTGCAGCCGTGACGGATTCGGAAGATCTCAAGGAGATGCGGGTGAATAACCTCGAGATTCTGCAGGAAGGAAATATCAGCGGACTGAACGGGATTCTGCTGGGGGCCGCTGCGGACAAGGGATTGAGTGGAACGTGTCTATTGGGAGAGATGCCGCATATTTTTTCTCAGTTACCGTTCCCGAAAGCGTCGCTGGCCGTATTGAAAGCGTTTCGGTTGATCTCGGGAATTGAGATCGAAACCAGTGAGCTGGTCGAGCAGGCCGAGACGATGGAGAAGAAGCTGGGGGAATTGCTCTCTCAGGTCGAAAAGTCGATGGGTGAGAAGGCGGAGCAGCCCGAACAGTCGGAATCGTTCGAGGAGTCGTTGCAGCCTGAAATGCCCGAACAGCCGAAGTTGACGCCGGGAGAGGAACAGCGGATCGAGCAGCTGTTCGAGGAAGCGAAGCAGAACCGATCCAAAGCGTATGTGCTCAAACAGGAACTGGATCGCCTGGAGGTCTTCGCAGACTATGAAGACCGTTTTCTGGATCTATTTAAAAATCGTGGCTGAGTCTGTTTAAGCAGTGCAGCACGTCAAAGGGAGTCCATTTTCTGATGGAACATTTTCACCTGGAATCACTGGGACCACTTACGACCGCTGAGAAAGCGGTGGAATTCGTGGAGCGGAAGGGGATCGGTCATCCGGATACGATCTGTGATGGCATTGCGGAAGCGATTTCGATCTCGCTGTCACAAAGCTATTTGCAGTGGGCGGGACGGATTTTGCATCACAATATCGATAAAGGGTTGCTGGTGGCGGGACATACGGAGCCCGAACTGGGAGGCGGAGTCGTCCATACGCCGATGCGACTGGTGATTGGAGATCGCGCGACCTCTGAGTGGGAAGGGCATCGAATTTCCGTGGAAGAGATTGCACTGGAAAGTGCCCGGGAGTGGATCAAAGCGCATCTGCCTCTGGTCAATACCGAGACACATGTGGTGTTTCAAAATGAGCTGCGCGCCGGTTCCGCAGAGCTGACAGACATCTTCTCGCGAGCGCGGCTGTTATCGAATGACACTTCAGCGGCGGTCGGTTTTGCACCGCTCACCGAGACTGAGCAACTGGTGCTGGAGTCGGAGCGGTTCCTTAATACCGAGGAATTCAAACTGAAGTATCCGGAGACGGGACAGGATGTGAAGGTGATGGGGGTGCGCAGAGACAAACATCTGCAGCTGACCCTGGCGGTGGCGATCGTCGACAGGTACATCGAGGAAGTGCAGTATTACTTCGACCGGAAAAAGGAACTGGCGGACGAGCTGACGGCATTTCTGGAACCGCAGCTCAAAACACTGGACGGCGTGGATCTGGCGCTCAACACCCTGGATAATCCGGAGCGGGGGATGGACGGCATGTATCTGACCGTGCTGGGAACCTCAGCCGAGGCTGCCGACGGTGGTCAGGTGGGACGAGGTAATCGAGTGAACGGTTTGATTACGCTGAATCGTCCGATGAGTGCAGAAGCGGCGGCGGGGAAGAATCCTTTCAGCCATGTGGGGAAGATTTATAATGTGTTGTGTCATCAACTGGCGCAGCAGATTTATGACGAACTGGAACCGGTCAAGGAAGTGATCGTGCGGATGTGCAGCCAGATTGGTCATGAGATCAGCGAGCCGTGGATGGTGAGCACGGAAGTGGTACTGAGCGAGGGAGTCGAACTCAAGGAGGTGGAAGAGCCGATTCAGAAGATTATCGATCGGCAACTGAGAAACATGGAAGATTTTGTCAGACGACTGGCCAGCGGAGAATTCCCGGTTTACTGATGACGCTTCAACGGTCCCAGCCGAATTCACCGATGAGCGGGACGAAGGCGAAACCGCCGAGGTTTTCTTCATCGAGGTGTCCCTGGCGGAGCGTAAAGCGGCACATGGTCTGCCCGGTGTATTCGCCTCCAATGGGAATGATGATACGACCACCTGCGTTTAGTTGATCGACATAAGGTTGAGGGAGTTCTTTGGCGCCTGCGGTGACGATAATGGCGTCAAAGGGAGCGGCTTGCGGGACGCCGAGAGTGCCATCGTCGGTATAGACTTGGACATTGTCGTAACCGAGACGGTCCAGTTTTTCGCGCGCCTGTTCTGCCAGTTCGGGAATGCGTTCAATGGTGTGGACTTCACGAGCGAGGAGCGACAGGACCGCGGCGCCGTAACCGGATCCGCAACCGATTTCGAGGACCTTTTCACCGCCGGTCAATTGAGCGGCCTGACACATGAACGCGACCGTATAGGGTTGCGAGATGGTCTGCTGGCAGTCGATAGGGAGGGCACAGTCATTGTAGGCGTAACGTTTGTTGTCGGGTGTGACGAATTCTTCCCGGGGAACGCTGCGCATGGCGTGGAGCACGCGGGAATCGGTGATACCCCGTTCCCGCAGGTGCTCCCGCAGCATACGCTCGCGTGCATGCGAATAGATGTCGGTCTCGGAATGCTGATCAGAGTTGGTCATGTTCGACGGTTAATTCTCCGTTTGAGGAGTGCTGAGGACTGGTCAGAGCTGGGCCAGGCTGGCCGGGCTCTCTTTCTGGATGAGCTTTCCGATCTCGGTGAATTCCTCACAGAGCAGTTCGAGGATGTCGTCGAGCGTCAGAACACCGATCAGCTTGCCCTCCTGATCGACGACCGGCAGTCGTCGGAAGCCGCCGGATCGCATTTTCGTGAGGGCGGCTTCGATGGACGTCTCCTCAGAGATGCTACAGGGGAATCGAGTCATAATGTCCGCGATCGTTGTTTCGATAGCGTCGCGTCCTTTCCCGACCACGCGGAGTGCCAGGTCCCGATCGGTGAGCATGCCGATGGGGTGGGATTCTTCATCAAGGACGATGAGTGTGCCCACGTTACGGGAATTCATGCGTTCGGCGGCGACTTGAACGGATTCGTTTTGATCAACCAAATCGACTTCTCTAGTGCAAATTCGACCTGCAGTCATGACTTTCTCCTTTGCAAAAATGTGATGTCGTGTTTCTGATTGAAAACAATAACGATAGAGAAACGGGCCCAGAGAGTGGCAAACCGCTTCTTTATTCCAGCATAACGAATCTTAGCGATGTGTAAACAGGTTCTGGATAGTCTGAAAACCGATCGTTGTGATGGGGGAATTCCCCAGGCGGAGGGCAGGGGATACCGTAGTATAGTTCTCTTTATTTTCCTGATTTCAGAACGGATGAGGAGCAGGTAGGATGCCGTCAAAAAAACAAAGACGGCCAGTCGAACTGGAGAGCCAGTCTGACTGGAGTCGGTCTGCTGACCTGGTCAGCAGAATATCCCCTGTCAGCTTTTCATAAGGAGAGAAATGACGATGGCGACAACCATGACAAAAGAGAAAAACCAGCCGATGCAAGCTGCTCAGCCTGAGGTCAAAACGCGGCTACTGTCACAACGTCCGGGTGCTTTCAGTTCGTTTCTGGGGCGTGCCCCCTTCTGGTCGTTGCGGGATGAGATGGATCAGCTGCTGTCACGTTTTTCTGATGACTGGAGCAGTGGCTGGATGACTCAGGGGTTTGAAGCTTCACTTGACCTGTCCGAGACGGATGACAAAATCGAAGTTCATCTGGATGTTCCTGGAATCAAGCCTGAAGAGATTACTGTTGAGGTCAGTGGCAACCAGTTACGGATTACCGGGGAGCGGAAAGAAGACCGGGAAGAAAAAGGCAAAACGTATCATCGCGTGGAACGCCATTCAGGTAGTTTTTCACGGACAGTGACGTTGCCTTGTGAAGTGAAGGAACCTGCGATTGAGGCCTGTTGTGACAACGGCGTGCTGACGATTTCACTTCCGAAAGCAGAGAGCGTCAAAGCACACAAGGTGACTGTGAAGCCGAAAGCCAAATAACTCCTGAGTCGATGGTGGTGGCTTTACATTCAAACGGGTGGTGTGTCGCATCAGGCGTGTTGCGGCGCACCATCTTTGATTTTAGAGGGAGAGATTTAGAGTCAGGGGTAACTTACTGGCGGTTTTCCAGGACCCACTGAATCGCATGTCGGGTGAGTTCCGTCGCGTTAGACAGATTCAGTTTATGTTTGATGTTCTCGCGGTAGGTTTCGATTGTTTTCGCGCTGAGATTCAACTTGGAAGCGATCTGGCGGGTGGTTTCTCCCTGGCCGATCTGCTCAAAGACTTCCAGTTCCCGGTCGGAGAGTTTCTCGATGGGGGAGAGGTGTTCGTCTTCCAGGGCACCAATGGAACGAGAGATCATACGTTCGGTGACGTCCTGGCTGAGATAGATTTTACCGGAAAGTACACGTTCGATGGCGTTGATTAACTGCTCGGGTGCCTGCTGTTTATTGACGAACCCCTGTGCGCCCGCACGAATACAACGTTCCGCGAAGAGGCTTTCATCATGCATCGAGACGGCAAGCAGTTTGACTTGTGGGAACTGAGACTTGACGTCTTTGATCAGTTCCAGCCCGGAGCCATCGGAGAGGGAGATGTCCACGATGACCAGATGGGGGGCGGTCTCTCGGATCTGCTGGAGGGCTTCGACTTTACTGCCAGCCTGGGCGCAGACCTGTAGATGATCTCGTCGCTGGATGAGATGGACGTAGCCTTCCCGAACGATGGGATGATCGTCAACAATCATGATACGGGTGCAGGAATGACTATGTGAATCGTCTCTGGAGTGTTCTTCCATCACTGGCCCACGTGAAGTCAGGTTCTGATCGAGGATTCGGATAGCAGAACCATTCTATACTGCGGGAGTGATGGAGAACATCGTCCAATTTTGAGTTTTTTTACTATGAATTACAAATACTACTACCAGCGTAAATATGCGGCGACCGGTTTGTCTTCGGGCATATCAGATTCCGCAACGACGTAAGGGATACCACCATGTTTATAGGTGTTACGGATCGCTCTGTTGAGTAGGGCGATATCGCCATTCACGGGTTGATCGTGGGTTTTGACCAGTTCGCCGTCGCCGGGGGGCTGCCCCCAGAGTTCTGAGCCAAGCGGTGCGAACAGGGTTTCGATTCGACCTTCATCGGCCGCCTGGAGAATGGCTTCCAGCTGGTGCGTAATCCGGGAGGTTCCCAGATGTTTTTGATACTGTTCGCGAGCCTTACGCAGCGGTTCGCCAGTGATCTGTTCGATGACGGGTAATGCCGCCTCGTACAATTCCTGTTCGTTCAGATGATCGGGCGAGGTGGAAATCCCCTGTTCGAGCAGGTTTTTCGCATGATAATGTTTGCGGAACATGCTCTGTTGTTTTTCGGAGGCAATCAGAATCATCGGAGGTCCGTCGTTGTCCAGATACTTCTCCAGTTGCTTGGCCAGAATCTGGAAATAATCCGTCAGGAGGGTTTCATTAAGTTCTTTCGTTAAACCATGGCCGTGCAGCATGGAGGCATTATCGCTCCCCGGGCCGACATGGGAAGTCGTATGATGCTGCAGGGATTCCTCGAACTGGGTTTTCGAGGAGATAGCTTCAATATTTTCGGGGATATTATCCGGCAGCTCCAACTGCTTGAGCTCCCCATTCTGGTGGCGAATCAACCGGACTGATTTGGGACAGACCGCCAGGAGGTCAAAATGATCATTTTCGTAGACCTTGAAGAAGAGCGGATTCACGTAGAAGCTGTCTTCAACTGTCAGACTCTGCGGGCACTGGTAAAACAGGTCGTATTGCTGAAACATGCCGGGGGCCAGCAGGATACAAATTCCCTGGGCGGGACCACGTCCCCAGAAATTACCGTCATTTTGGATTTTGCGAGCGGGTTCGAGCAGCATTTTGATTTCGCCCGTGCCCATCCCCCGTTCCTGTAAGGCTGTCTCCGCCTGATCGAGCATGTTTCGTAGATGAATGGGATCTTCACGATAGTCGGATAAGGCTTGGTGTCGAGGCAAATAGATTGAAATACAGGGGCCTTGTTCCCATTCCGTCAGAGACTTCAATTCGTCATGCGCGAGAGTCTTCATAGATCGCTCCTTGAGTATTAAAAACGTAGATGCTGGTTGATAATTAGCCGATGCTTCTGATCGCAAACTCAAGTTGACCCGCACTGTCTGTTCAGCAACCGCGACAGTCAATGCTGTAACATCTATTGTACGAAATTAAATGAGCGATGCGAATAAAATCAGAATGCAGGCACCGGTTCTTAAAAATCAGGCTCTCTATCAGTGGGCTGGTTTCAGAGCCTGATAGATTCAGACGCAAGATACATGCCAATGGGGATGGTTCCTGTCTGGGAGACGAGGGTGAATCAGTAAACCAGAGCATTTTATCAAAGGCACTTTGAGACTGGGTATGGGACAAATGGCGTCTTTACTGATGGGGAGATTCCCGATACTTCGGCGGATCTGTTTTTCGTTTCTCTTCCAAGGTTGGGACTATAGACGCTGCCGGCGCTGCGGGATAAAATCCGATACAGAGATCCAGACTGACTTCCCTGTGAGTTCAACGAAAGCAGAGGCTGCTATGGAGGCAAATCCGCTTCTGGAAATTCTGATGAAACTGCGGTTTACTGCAGGCTTGTCAGAAGAAGATCAACACAAACTGGCTGCGATTGCACGACAACGGAAATTCAGAGCTGGGGAAACTCTATTTACAGAAGGCAGCGATCACAAAGATCTGTATGTGATCTGCAGCGGTCGAGTCGAGATTTGTATGACGATTCCCGCCCGTGGCTGTCTGCCGGTGCTAACCCTGGAAGCGGGTGACCTCGTCGGCTGGTCGACGATATTACAACAGGGGGAAATGACTGCCACTGTCGCCGCGATCGACGAAACCGAAGTCATCGCCATCAATGCCGAAGCGTTAAGGGCGCTGTGTGATGCGGATCACGATATCGGTTACCAGATCATGCAGCGGATTGCACGGGCCCTGTCACAGCGGCTGGTTGCCTGTCGCCTGCAGGTGCTGGATATGTACGGCGAACACCCCGGTCAGACATTTCTGAGCGAGAAGGGGAACGTGGAATGACGGAAGCCCCACAGGCCAACGACCGGCGTTCCTGTTTTCTCGCGCTCGATCAGTTTGCCAGACTGTTTGATGTGCTGCACTCGCGGGGTTACGAAATTATCGGCCCCACGATTGATCAGGAAGCTATTGTTTACGATCGCCTCCATTCAATTGACGATCTGCCCCGCGGCTGGACCGACATCCAGGAGCCGGGAAAGTATCGACTTGAAGAACGCGATGATCAGGCGCTGTTTGGATATAATGTCGGACCCCAGTCCTGGAAAAAAAATCTGTTTCCCCCATTCAGCACACTTTCCATTGCGACGAAGTCGGACCAGGGTTGGAATTTCAGCGAGTCTGAAGAACCAACTCCCCAATACGCGTTTCTGGGCGTGCGGGCCTGTGAACTGGCTGCTATCGGAATTCAGGACAAGGTCTTTGTGGGAGGCCCTTATGTCGATCCCCAGTATCAGCGTCGTCGTGCAGCTGCATTGGTGATTGCGGTAAACTGCACGCAGGCAGCTTCGACCTGTTTCTGTACTTCAATGAACACGGGCCCCCGTTGTCAGCAGGGATTCGATCTGGCGTTGACCGAGTTACCAGACGGCTTCCTGGTAGAAGTCGGCTCCGAAGCGGGCGAGGAGATTCTGCAGAAACTGGAGACGGTCGAAGTCTCCGCTGATCAGGAGTCACAGGCCACCGCTGCCCGGCAACAGGCCGTCGATCAGATCGAACGCGAATTCGATACGACTGATATTAAGGACCTGCTGCTGTCGAATCTGGAGCATCCCCAGTGGGACGACGTGGCGGAACGCTGTCTTTCCTGTACTAACTGTACGATGGTCTGTCCCACCTGTTTCTGCAGTTCGGTAGAAGAGGTCAGCGATCTAGCCGGCGAACAGGTCGAACGCCAGCGGGTATGGGATTCCTGTTTCAACGTCGAATTCAGCTATATGAACGGGGGGCTGGTCCGCAATGGGGTTCGCAGTCGCTATCGACAATGGCTGACGCATAAGCTGGCGAGCTGGATAGATCAGTTCGGAACTTCCGGTTGTGTCGGCTGTGGTCGCTGTATTACCTGGTGTCCGGTGGGCATTGATTTAACTGCTGAAGTGACCGCAATCCGGGAGTCTTCAACATGAATGAATCTGCTTCCGCTGCTGCCAGCCACTTCACTCCCCAGTTGAATGCATGGATCCCTCAGACCGCGGTGATTCGCGAGATCAGACCAGAAGTGAGTGGTGTGACCACTTATCAGCTGGCACTCATCGATTCCGTTGCTGCCGAGACGTATCGCTTCGCCCCGGGGCAGTTCAATATGCTGTATGTTCCCGGAGCAGGGGAATCTGCGATTTCCATGAGTGGCGATCCGGATGCCACAGAAATATTAACACACACGATCCGCAAAGCGGGAAACGTGACCGGGCGGATTGCAGCGATGCAGGTTGGGGACACGCTGGGACTGCGAGGACCCTTTGGAACCAGCTGGCCCGTGGAGCAGTGCAGGGGAAAAGATGTGATTCTGGTGGCGGGGGGCATCGGATTGCCACCGCTCAGACCAGTGATCTATCGCATGTTGGCTGACCGGGAAAATTATGGACAACTGACTTTGCTCTATGGCGCCCGCACGCCGGAGATGCGACTCTACACGAACGAGTATAAGCGCTGGCAGCGACAGGGGTTCGATGTCCGCCAGACCGTGGACCGGTCAGCACCGGGCTGGCAGGGAAATGTCGGCGTAGTTCCCCAGTTACTCGAACGCCTGCAGACTTTCGATCCAGCGAATACGATCATGATGATCTGTGGACCGGACATCATGATGCGATTCACGGCGCGGGCTGCTTTGCAGCGGGGAATGACTACGGAACAGATCTGGGTTTCGACCGAACGGAACATGCAGTGCGCGGTGGGGCTCTGTGGTCATTGTCAACTGGGCCCGGAATTCATCTGTAAGGATGGTCCGGTCTTTCGCTACGATCAGATCTCTCCCTGGTTGAAAGTGGAGGGACTTTAAATATGTGTAAGCCACGCCTGGCTGTATTCAAGTTCGCCTCCTGCGATGGTTGTCAGTTGTCACTGCTGGATGCCGAAGATCATCTGCTCGCCGTCGCGGATGCAGTGGAGATCGTCTATTTCCCTGAAGCAACCAGCCACATGGAAGAGGGACCGTATGACATCGCTCTGGTGGAAGGTTCCATCACCACGCCCCACGATGCAGAACGGATTCAGCAGATACGCAAAGATGCCCGCTACCTGATGACGATCGGTGCCTGTGCGACCGCCGGGGGCATACAGGCTCTGCGGAACTGGGCCGACAAAGATGAATTTATGCAGGCCGTGTATGCGACGCCGGAATACATTCAGGTCCTCGAGACGTCGACGCCGATCGCCGAGCATGTGCAGGTCGATTTTGAACTGCGGGGCTGCCCGATTAACCAGTATCAACTGATCGAAGTCATTCGCTCGCTGCTTGCGGGGCAGACGCCCCGTACTCCCCGGCACAGTGTCTGTCTGGACTGCAAACGGCGGGGGACGGTCTGCGTGACGGTTGCGCAGGGAACGGCTTGTCTGGGGCCGGTTACCCAGTCGGGGTGTCATGCACTCTGTCCCAGTTACAACCGGGGCTGTTATGGCTGTTTCGGACCTGCGCTGCAGGCCAACCTGGTGAGTCTTTCTGAACAGATGGAGCGAGAAGGTGCCTCGAAAGCGGAAATTGCTCACAAGCTGAAGAACTTCAACGCCTATTCACACGCGTTTCGAACAGAGAGTACGCGTCTGGTGCAACTGGAGGGGGATCAGCGAGGATGACCGAGCGAAAGATCAAAGTCGAAACGCTGACCCGCGTAGAAGGAGAAGGGGGGCTCTACGTCCGCCTGCAGGGGGAGCAGGTGGAAGAAGTCCGTCTGGAAATCTACGAACCACCGCGGCTGTTCGAAGCGCTTCTGCGAGGACGGCCACTCGAAGATGCCCCTGATATCACGGCCCGGATCTGTGGAATCTGTCCTGTGGCGTACCAGATGAGCAGCGTGCATGCAATGGAAATGGCGTTGGGAGTCGAGATCACTCCCGAGATACGTCGTCTGCGCAGATTGCTGTATTGCGGGGAGTGGATCGAGAGTCACGGCCTGCATATGCATCTGTTACACGCCCCTGATTTTCTGGGATTTGAAAGCGGGCTGGCGATGGCCAAACAGTTCCCGGATGAGGTCAACCGGGGGCTGAGACTGAAGAAACATGGGAATCAGTTAGTCGACCTGCTGGGGGGGCGGGCCATTCATCCCGTGAATGTCTGTGTCGGAGGTTTCTATCGTATTCCGAGCCGCAACGAGTTTCAGAAACTGGTGCCCGATTTTGAATGGGGTTTGAACGCAGCCATTGAGACCACCCGCTGGGTCGCGGGCTTCGAATATCCCGAACTGGAATCAGAGTGTGAATTTGTTTCACTTTCGCATCCCGATGAATATCCCATGAACGAAGGTGTCATGCAGACCAGTTCCGGGGATCAGATCGAAATCAGCGACTACCGCGATGAGTTTCAGGAACAACAGGTACCACACTCGACGGCCCTGCATGCCATTCGCAAAACGACCGGGCGTCCCTATCTGCTGGGCCCTCTGTCACGGGTGAATCTGAACCGCGATCGGCTTTCTCCATCGGCGCGAAAACTGGCCGATGAAATAGCGTTTGAGCCCGAGTGCAGGAATCCGCATCGAGCAATCATTGCCCGGGGGCTGGAACTGGTACACTCGTACGAAGAGGCGCTGCAGATTCTCCGCGACGAGCATTCTACCAGGCAGCCACGCGTGACATATGACTATCAGGCCGGTGTGGGCATGTCGGCGACAGAAGCGCCCCGCGGAACACTCTTTCATCGTTACGAAATTGACACTGAAGGTAAGATCGTCGAGGCGGACATAATTCCTCCGACTTCTCAGAATCAGGCACAGATTGAAGTCGATTTGAAAGCATGGGTGGGCCAGGTAATTGAGAAAGAAGAGTCACAGGCAGCCCGTCTCTGTGAAAACCTGGTGCGGGCCTATGATCCGTGCATCAGTTGTTCCACCCATTTTCTGAATGTCACGATAGAACGGTCCTGAGGTATGACAGATTCCCGACAGATACAGGTCGCAGGGCTTGGCAGTCCGCATGGCGATGATCAGGCTGGCTGGGAAATAGTTCGCGCGCTGGAAAAAAGCGGCCTGTCTCATACGATGGTTCATCTCTCACGAACGCCGGATGACTTGCTCAACTGGCTCGATCCTGCGTATCCTCTCGCCATCTGTGATGCCTGTCGCGGCGCTGGCCCGGTGGGGAGCGTGCATCGCTGGCAGTGGCCAACCGCTGAACTGGATCAGGTGAACTGGTCGGGGACACATCAGATCGCACTGCCGGGGGTGTTATCGCTGGCGGAAGAACTGGGGCAGCTTCCTGCTCAGGTTAACATCTGGGGTGTCGAAATAGCAGAGGCAGTACCCGGAGATATCATCTCGTCAGAGGTGTCTGCCGGCGTGGAACGCGCCGTCAAGATGATCTGTCGGGAATGGGATGTCATACGCTCTCTGGAGGTCGATCATGCATGAGCGGTCCCTGGTACAGACGTTGTTGAATCAGGTCCAGCAGGTCGTAGACGCCGATGGCGGGGGCGTGGTGAAAGAGATTCAGGTGCAGGTCGGAGACCTGTCGGGAGTCGAACCACTGTTGTTTGAATCGGCTTTTGCAGAACTGGTGACAGAATGGTTCTCGCAGGAATGTCGCCTCGTGCTGGACATCGTACCGGTCAAAGCGGAATGTCGCCTGTGTGGTCAGTGTTTTGAAGTCCAGGATTATGAGTTTCTCTGTCCCGCTTGCGGGACCGGCCCCGTTGAGGTGATTCAGGGAGACCAAGTGAAACTGATGAGTATTACTGTCGATTCTGAAAAATCAGTGTCAGGAGCGAAGTCATGAACACCCGCGTGTTATCTGTCAGACGGGACATCCAGGCGGAACAGAAAGCGGACGCGGCTGCAGAACGGGAACGCCTCGGTCGGCGGGGAACGCTGGTAATCAACCTGCTTTCTTCTCCAGGTTCGGGCAAAACCTCTCTGCTGGAAGCGACGGCCCGGCATTGGGCTGGTCGCCGCAGCATGGCCGTACTGGTTGGTGATCTGGAAACAGACCGGGATGCACAACGCCTGGCGCCTTTAGTGCCGGTAGCACAGCTGACAACGGGGGGCGCCTGTCATCTGGAACTGCCTCTTGTGCAGCGGGGATTGCAGGCATTGGGAGATCCGGCGGTTGACTTTCTGTTTATCGAGAACGTGGGCAACCTGGTCTGTCCGGCGTCTCACGATCTGGCAGAACATCTCCGCGTGGTCCTGATCAGCACGACGGAGGGGGACGATAAGCCGGGCAAGTATCCCAAGATGTTTCGCACCAGTCAGGCTATGGTTGTGACCAAGCAGGATCTGCTCCCTCATGTCCCTTTCTCTATCGAAGCAGTGACCGAAGATGCATTGAAAATTCAACCGGCGCTGAAGGTCCTGACGACATGTGCAATCGATAATCGTGGCATTCAGGAGTGGTGTGAATTTCTGGAACAGCAGTATCAGGAAAAAATCGAGTCCGTTTATGAACCGGCAGTCAATCGGTAATCCGGAAGTAACACAGATCGCCGTACAGATTACGTGTAACGGTCGTGTGCAGGGAATCGGCCTGAGACCCGCGGTAGCACGCTGGGCGCACGAACTGGGCCTGGCCGGTTCAATCTGTAACACCTCTGCGGGGGTAAAGCTGCACGTAGAGGGACCTGCTCCGCTGATACGGCGATTCGAAGAGGGGCTGGAAGCCCATCTGCCAGTTGAAGCAGTACTGGAAACACGGACGCGTCAATCTGTTGAATATGAGGGTATGAGTTCATTTCAAATTCTGGAGAGTGACGAGGTTGGCTTGCTGAGAACCGCAGTTCCTTCGGATCAGGCCGTCTGTCAGGCGTGTCTTGAAGAAATCTTCGATCCTGACGATCGTCGTTATCACTATCCCTTTAACAGCTGCACGGACTGTGGTCCCCGCTATTCGCTGATCAAAGCCATGCCTTACGAACGACGGCAGACTGGAATGGCAGAGTTCGACATGTGTGAAGCGTGTGCCGCCGAACATGAATCCGCGGCTGACAGACGGTTTCATGCGCAAACCATCGCCTGTCCGGACTGTGGCCCTCAAGTCTGGGGGGCGGATTCTCAAGGAAATACTGTTTCTTCAGGTCAGACTGCAATTGAGAGAGCAACTCAGGCATTAGCACGCGGTCAGATTGTGGGGCTGCGGGGCCTGGGAGGCTATCAGTTACTTGTCGATGCCCGTTCTGATGCCGCGGTTCAGACATTACGTCGCCTGAAACATCGACCGTCCAAGCCCCTGGCTGTCATGGTACGATCGCTTGCAGAGGCACAGCGATTGGCGATTGTAGACGACATAGAAGCCGGGGAGCTCAGTTCCGCTGTGGCTCCGATTGTATTGCTGCGTGCCCGGCAGGAGTCTGGTCTGTCACGTAAGTTGAATGCCGGATTACAGACCATTGGGGTGATGCTACCCACGACACCTCTGCATGCACTGCTGCTGGATCAATGTCGATTTCCACTGGTTGTCACCAGCGCAAACCGGGAAGGATCGCCCATCCCCTGTCAATCAAAGGCAATCGAAGCCGAGATCCGTGAAGGTGCCGAACTGTGGCTGGAACACGATCGGCCAATTCAGCGGCCCATCGATGACAGCGTCGTCCGTGTCATGGCGGGACGAAGTATGACGATGCGATTGGCCCGCGGGCTGGCTCCCTTGTCCCTGCCTGTGAAAAGTGACGAATCATTGATGGCCACGGGAGGGCAGCAGAAGTCTGCTTTCGCGCTGTGTAACGGACAGCAGGCGATATTGGGGCCGCATATCGGAGAGCTGGATAACGTAGCCGCTTGTGAACGCTATCTGGATCAGTTAGAGGCTCTCAAACAACTTTACGATGTCTCGCCTGCGGGGCTGGTCTGTGATCAACACCCGGATTATTTCACGACACAGTGGGCGGAACGTGAAAACATTCCACTGGAACTGGTGCAGCATCATCATGCACACATCGCAGCATGCATGCTGGAGCAGGGCTGGCTGGAACGACGTGTCCTGGGAGTCGCATTCGACGGAACCGGCTGGGGAGAAGATCAGACCATCTGGGGAGGCGAATTCTTACTCGCGAACGCCCGGGAATATGAACGCGTCGGGCGACTGTTACCGTTCGCGTTTCCGGGTGGCGAACAGGCGATTCGCGAACCGTGGCGAATTGCGGTGACATTACTTACAGACGCGGTAGGAGACCAGGCGGCATATCATCTGGAAATCGAGCATGTGCAGGTGGCAGCACTGCTCAAAATCGCGCAATCCCGACGCCTCTCCCCAGTGACGAGTAGCGCGGGCCGGCTGTTTGATGGTGTGGCCTCACTTATCCTGGGTTGTCGGCAGTCTAGCTTTGAGGGACAGGCAGCAATGTTGCTGGAAGCGGCCTGTAATACTGCAGAATCAGACGCGTATGGCTTTCCGATTCAGGAGGGCGATCTGCGGGAACTCGACTGGAGACCTGCGGTCAGACAGCTCTGGAAGGATCGTCTGCAGGGAGTTGAACCGGGTCGGATGGCGATGCGTTTTCACCGGGGTCTGGCACGCGGAATTGCCCAATTCTGTGCTTCGTATGCGGAGTTCCCCGTTGTCCTGGGAGGAGGCGTATTTCAGAATCGTTGCCTGGTCGAACTGGTTGCTGCTGAGTTCAGACAGAGTGGCCAGGAGCTTGGTCTACCGGGACGGATTCCCACCAACGATGGCGGCCTGGCGGCGGGGCAGCTGGCGATTGCGCAAGCCAGACGGGAAAGGAAGGACACAAACCAATGTGCTTAGGTATCCCGGGAAAAATTATACGCTGGCTGGAGCGGGACGGCGTCTTTGCACAGGCGGAAGTTGAATTCGACGGCGTACGTCGCGTGGTGCATATGGCCTGTGTCACGGAAGCGGAGGAAGGGGAATTCGTCATCGTCCACGCCGGCATCGCTATCAGTCGGGTGGATCCCGAGGAAGCAGAACAGATCTTCAAAACACTGGCTGCGATGGGAGACGATGCAGGCTGGCAGGCAGCCGAGCCAGACGATACGGGGTACGAATCATGAAGTACCTGGATGAATATCGAGACCCGGCAGCAGCACAGCGCCTGCTGGCGGAAATTCGGAAGACCGCCACACGCCGTTGGACGTTGATGGAAGTCTGCGGAGGCCAGACCCACAGCCTGCTCCGACACGGGATCGCTGCAGAACTGGAAGGGACCGTAGAACTGATTCATGGTCCCGGTTGTCCGGTCTGCGTCACCAGTCAGGTAGACATCGATTTCGCCTGTGAGCTGGCGCAGCGGGAAGACATGATTCTTGCCAGCTTTGGAGATATGCTGCGTGTGCCGGGCAGTGAGCGTTCGCTGCTCGATGTTCGCACCGCGGGCGGGCAGGTGCAGGTCGTGTATTCGCCTCTGGATGCGGTCAGACTGGCTCAGAAAAATCCCCAGCGACAGATCGTCTTCTTCGCAGTCGGTTTCGAAACGACGGCTCCTGCGACGGCACTGGCGGTCAGGCAGGCGGAGCGAGACGGAGTGCAGAATTTCAGTCTGCTGGTTTCACATGTGCGTGTGCAGCCGGCGATGGAGTCCCTGGTGAAAACACCCGATCATCGGGTTCAGGCATTTCTGGCGGCAGGTCATGTCTGCACCGTGATGGGCTACGAATCGTATGAATCATTTGTGGAACGCTATCAGTTACCCGTGGTCGTCACCGGCTTCGAGCCCCTGGATCTGTTGGAAGGGATACTGGCCTGTGTAAGACAACTCGAACAGGGACAGGCACGGTTGGAAAACTGTTATGCCCGCGCTGTGCAGGCCGCAGGGAATCGAGCCGCACGCGATCTGGTTCAGGAGATCTACCAGATCAACGATCGCACCTGGCGTGGATTCGGTGTGATTTCCCGCGGAGGCCTGGAACTACGACCTGAGTGGAGCCATTTTGACGCGCGACTGCGTTTTGAAAAATCTGAGCTGCCGGTGCTGGAGAATGATGCGTGTCGCAGTTATGACGTCATGACCGGTCAGCTGAAACCGACGGACTGTCCCGAATTCGGTAAACGCTGCAGTCCCGATTCACCCCTGGGAGCACCGATGGTATCGTCAGAAGGCGCCTGTGCTGCCTATTATCGTTATGCTATGCCAGTGGACCACACAACTTGATGCGGAACTGAGTAACGGAATTTAGCAGGAAGAAGCGGAAGATGACCGAACGGGAAGGTAAATCTCAAGGCGGCTGGCAGCTGAACTGTCCGGTCTCACTCCGCGATTATGCGGAATGCGTGACACTGGCGCACGGAGAAGGGGGACGGCTGTCGCGGAAGCTGATCCAGGATCGGATTCTAAAAATCCTGCAGCCGGTCGCTTCTCAGTCTCTGGATGACTCCACTCGATTACCCCACAGCGGACAACCACTGGCCATGACAACGGATAGTTTTGTCGTCACCCCATTATTTTTCCCGGGAGGAGACATCGGTTCGCTGGCGATCTATGGTACGGTTAACGATCTGGCGGTCAGCGGCGCCAGGCCACGCTGGCTGACCCTCTCACTGATAATCGAGGAAGGGCTTCCTCTGGCGGTGCTGGAACGAATTCTGGAAAGTGTCGCACGAGCAGCAGGAGAGACTGCAGTGCAGGTTGTGGCTGGAGATACCAAGGTTGTTCCACGGGGGGCGGTGGATGGACTGTTTATCAACACCGCGGGGGTCGGGGAGTTGCTGGAGCCGGTTCCCCCCGGTCCGGCTCAGCTCCAGGCAGGTGACGAACTGATCGTCAGTGGTCCTCTGGGCCAGCACGGGATGGCGGTGATGGCGGTGCGGGAAGAACTGGGTATCGAGCCGCTACCGCAAAGTGATTCGGGTTCGCTGTATCCTGCCGTAGAGCAGCTGCGACTCACTCTGGGGACGCGAATCCGCTGTCTGCGCGATGCAACACGAGGTGGAGTGGCTGCGGTTTTGCACGAATGGGCAGAAGTCTGTGGAAAGACATTGAGTATCGAGGAACGAACTTTGCCTGTAACGCCTGAAGTGCGTGGAATCAGTGAGTTGCTCGGGCTCGATCCGCTGCATATCGCTAACGAAGGGACAATGCTGCTGGCTGTGGAGCAGGGGGTGGCGGCAGAGGCTGTTGCGCAGTTGCAGATGATTCCGGGCATGGAGCGGGCCAGTCGGATCGGTGTCGTCAGAGAACGCGGTGTTGCTCCTGTGACGGTGCAACGCACACTGGGAGCGGAACAGCCACTGGCGGACCCCCTGGGGAGTCCGCTGCCTCGGATCTGCTGACTCTGAAAACGGGCTTACTCGTGATCACGATCAATGGTGAATCGCAGATTGAGGGTTTGCGATGTGTCACGCAGCATGCGTTCGTGATCCTGGTGATGCAGATTCTTTTTGTAATATTCATCCATCTCTTTGAGAATATCGTGCCGACTGACAATCCCCAGCAGGTGTCCATTTTCAACAACCGGCAGATGTCGCAGTTTGTGGCTGTTAAAGACTGAGACAATCGAGAACAGATCTGTGTGGGGGGTAATGCAGATCGGATGCGCGGTCATGATGGTGCGGGCTGTCTGCGGAGGGCTGGGGAAGCCGAAAAAGACTTCATCAGAGAGCGCACACAGGCAATCGTGTTCGGAGATAAAACCCTGCAGGATCTTCTTGCCATCCTTAAGCTCGACCACGGGGGCATTTGAGACATGATGCTTCAACAGAAAATGGATCACATCAGACAAATGCATGTCGGGAGTGACAACTTCCACGTGGGTGGTCATGAAATCGCTGGCTACGGGAGTTGTGGGCTGATCGGTCATGGTACTGCGCTTTCTGTTATGTTAAGTGTGTTGAAATTAGATATTCAGACAGTCGGTGTTTTATTTCTCCTCTTTGAGAGCTTCAAAGCCGGTGACCACATCGAGGAGTTCTTCCGTGATCGCGGTCTGGCGACGTTGATTAAATTCGGCCTGAAGATTCATCAGCCGCTCTTTAATATTGTGTTCTGCTGCCTGCATGGACGCAATCCGACTTGCGTTTTCACCCGCCTGAGATTCTGCACAGGCGCGGAACAGCGAAACAAACAGATATTGTCGAATGAGCCGCGAGAGTAAAACGCCGGGAGGCATCGTAAACAGGGGCAGTGAACGGGATGATGAGGCGGGTGTATAACTCTCTGCGAGTTGAGCAGGATCAATGGGCAGTAGCTGCTGGGCATGTGGCTTATAGGATGAGGCGGAAACCCGTTGATTGTAGAAGATATAGATTTTCCCCAGGTGTCGTTCATATCGCCAGCGATCAATTTCTGCGAGGATGTCTGCGACGAGGGGGGATATGCCGGTAACGGCTCCCGGCAGATTGAATTCGTAGTCGATCTGGCAACCTGCGTCCAGGAGTTTCCCGGAGATACGGGATCCGATGACCATCCACGCATGCTCTGTCGCTGGCTGGGGATCATCCGCAAAATAATCCAGTGCGAAAGAACCGATCTGCTCATTGAACTGACCGCACATTCCCTGGTCAGAACCGAAGACAATAATGCCTGTTGAACCGGTTCCCTGCAGTTCAGACAGGCTTGTCTGCGGAGGCACGTTTTTCAGGACCATGGCTAATCCGCGATTGACCGTTTCCGCGAAATCTTCCAGTGAATCGACGGCCTGTTCGTATTGGCGGATGCTGACCGCGGCCAGGGTTTTCATTGTCCGCACTACCGATTCCAGGTCGCGTGTGCTGTCGATACTGCGTTTTAAAGTTTCAAAGTCCTGCATGCTTCTGCTTCACTTCAAGCCTGGTCCTGTGTGAATAATGCGACTTCTTTATGCGCTGCTTCTACAATCGCCTGTTGGTCACTGTCGGTCAGTTTTTTCCCCTCCAGAATGGCTTCACTCAAGTTGGGGAAGTCGGATTCGAGCAGAGGCGCGATGCGTTCTTCCAAAGTCCGGATGTGTTTTAAATCGATATCATCGAAGACACCTGCAGACATCGCGACCAGGACCGAGATCTGTTCCGGCACGGAAAGTGTCTGATACTGAGGCTGTTTGAAGATCTCACGCACCCGTCGCCCCCGTTCCAGCGTTGCCAGCGTTTCCTCATCCAGACGACTGCTGAAGCGGGAGAACGTTTCCAGTTCCTCGAACTGACTGTAAGAGAGCCGTAAATCGCCGGCGACTGCCCGGTAGGCAGGCAGTTGTGTCTTGCCGCCGACTCGGGAAACGGAACGCCCCACATCCACAGCGGGCAGAATTCCTTTCTGGAATAACTGGGGAGACAGATAAATCTGGCCATCGGTGATCGAAATCAGGTTCGTCGGAATATAGGCAGAAAGATTCTGAGCTTCCGTTTCTGCAACGGGAAGGGCGGTCAGCGAACCGCCTCCCAGTCGTTCATGCAGGTGCGTGGACCGTTCCAGCAGCCGGGAGTGCAGATAGAAGATGTCCCCAGGAAAGGCTTCGCGACCGGGAGGCCGTCTGAGCAGCAGAGAAAGTTCGCGATAAGAACGGGCGTGAGAAGTCAAATCGTCATAGATGACTAGCACATCCTGACCACGGTCCATAAAATACTCGCCGAGGGTGGTCGCTGCATAAGGCGCTACGAACTGCAGACCCGGGGGGGCATCGCTCTCGGCGACGACGACAGCGGTGTAATCCAGCGCACCATGCTTGCGTAAATCGTCGATGACTTTCGCGACTGCGGTATTTCTCTGACCAATGGCGCAGTAAATACAGATCACGTCTTTGTTTTTCTGGTTAAGAATCGTGTCCAGGGCGATGGCGGTCTTCCCGGTCTGACGGTCTCCGAGGATCAACTCCCGCTGGCCGCGACCGATGGGGATCAGAGCATCAATCACTTTCAGGCCGGTCTGTAGTGGAACCGTGACGGGGGAGCGATCCGTAATCGATGCCGGATCCCGTTCATAAGGACGACGTTCGGCCGCAGAGACAGGACCGTGACCATCCAGGGGACGCCCCACCGGGTCAATCACGCGCCCGATCAATGATTCACCGACTGGTACGTCTAACAGTCGATGTGTGCGGCGGACTTCATCGCCGGCTGTCAACTGGTCGCTGGGATCCAACAGGACGACGCCTACTTCATTCGGATCCAAATTCAACGCCAGTCCCAGTACATGATTGGGGAACTGCAGCAGTTCTTCTGATTGAACGTTGGGAAGCCCGCTGACCCGGGCATGACTGCGACCGACGTAGGTGACTTTTCCGATTTCAATCAACCGGGGGTCGAAATCGTGCTGCTCCAAAACACCACCGAATTTACCGAATGTGTTATCGAGCAGAATCTGGATGTCAGGATGAATACTCATAAAGCTCTTTCACGCAGGTTGTGTCGGTCTCGTATCATTTCAGGAGGCAGAAGGAGTACTTTCAACGCCGGATTCCAAGGTGATGACTTCGTTCAGGGAACGGACAAATTCTTCTTCCAGTTCTTCGAGTGGCTCCTGCAGGTTCCAGGCGACTTTATATCCGGAGATATGCAGGTCGATCCCACAGATCAGATCGGGGCGTTCGCGATATTCGATGTCGACCTGTATGTCGAGAAATTCAGAGATAAACTTACTGATGCGGTCGCGGTCTGATTGTTCCAGTTCGAGGGCACTTTCCACCAGGACCCGGCTGTCGGGCGTTCTGAGCAGATCACGGAATTTCAGCTTCTGCTGCTCTTCAATCCGGCTGATGCGTTCCAGGAACACAGAAATCGTCTGCTGCTGCAGGTCGGCATTGGCCAGTTCCTTGAGGACGCACTGGCTCATGTGGTGGATGTGGCCGGCCATCCGTACGCGGGCTTCGCGGAGGAACGACTCCCGTTCCCGATGCAGGGCTCGATACCAGTCCTCTTTTTCCTGATCCACTTCCTTCCGGGCTCGTGCCAGATGCTCTTCTCGCCAGCTTTGAATTTCTTTGCCTGCCTCAGCCAGCAGTTCGTCTTTGGCATGTGTCAGTTCTGCGGTCTTCTCCTCGTATTCCGCGACTTCGGCGGCTGCCTGTTGTTGTATCGCAAGGGCTTTCTGATGTTCGTCAGCGATTTTCTGTTGCCGTTCCTGCATCGCCTTTGTGATCGGCTGATACAAAAAGTGCGTCAGCAGCCAGACGAGAACCAGGAAGTTGAGGATTTGAGCGGTAAACGTAAACCAATCAATGGACATGATCTAATCCCGAGTGTACTGCTGAAGTTATTAACTGCCGGTGGCCTGCAGAAAGTGATTCCAGAACGGATTCGCGAAAATTAGAATCATGGAAATCACAAAACAGTAAATCGCCGTGGATTCCACCATGGCCAGACCGACGAACAGCGTACGGGTAATCGTACTGGCTTCATCGGGCTGCTGGGCAATCGCGCTCAGGGCCTGTGCCAGGGCGCGGCCTTCCCCGAGCGCGGGGCCAACCGAACCGATGGCAATTGTGATGCCTGCGGTAAAGATGGAAACTGCTGCAATAACGGTATCTGCATCCATAGAAGACGTTCCTCATTTATGATGTGGGAGTGTGAGTCGAAGTTGTCTGAGAATCTGTATTGTCTGTGTCCTGTTGCTGCGCGGGCCTCTGATCGGTCTGCGTCGCGGAGGCGATGTAGACCATCGCCAGTACCGCAAAAATATAAGCCTGGATCATCCCGGTTAACAGACCAAAGGCCTGCATCAGGATCGGCACGAACAGGGGGACGAAACCGAGTAGAATGGCCCCGATGACCGAGCCACTCATGATGTTGCCATACAGGCGAACTGCCAGGGCCAGGGTCCGCGAAAATTCGCCAATGATATTAAAGGGGAGCATGAATACCGAAGGCTGTATATACTGTTTCAGATAGCCGAGCAGCCCCTGGTGTGCGATGCCATAGATGGGAACTGCGACGAATACGCAGGTTGCCAGAGCAGCGGTAGTGGAAATCGAACTGGTTGGTGCATAATAGCCGGGAACAATCGAGAGGATGTTCGAGACGACGATAAACAGGAACAGGGTTCCCACAAATGGCATGTACGGTCCGGGCTCCTGCTGACTGACTTCTCTGATCTGGTTCCGCAGTCCCATCACGAGGACCTCCAGCAGATTCTGTCCACGTGAAATCCTGGGGCCACTGGTCAGTCGGCGGGTGATGAACCAGGAACCGATCACGAGGATCGCCATCACGAGCCAGGTAAACAGGATGGTGCGGTTGAGGATGATCCATTCCCACTGCCAGAGTGGGACATCGGGGGAAATATTCATTCAGGCAGACTTTCCAGTGGCAGGCACATTTGTCGAACGAGTATAGCGGGTAATCACCATCCGCGCGATGATGAATCCTGCCAGACAAACCGCGGTGCGTTGCCAGCGAAATGATTCTGATAACCAGATCCCCACGCACCAGAAACCCGTGAGAATGATCAGGGTTCTACCCAGGGCACTACCCAGAAACAGCAGCCAGGGAGCTGAGACTTTGGGAAGTTGTTTCACGGTCAGCCAGAGTCCACCGAAAAAGATGACCCCCAACAGGAGACCCGCGAACAGGCTGACGAGGAGTTGCATACTCAGGGGAAGATTCATCGGTCCACGTTTCCTTCTTTATGTAACCACTTCCAGGCATTGAAACAGCCCAGGGTAATTCCACCAATCAACAGCATCAGACTCCAGGAATAGCGGGAAGGCCAGCGGGAGTCGATCCACATTCCCGCCAGTGCACCGATCACAGCTGGAATCGCGACCGACCAGCCGATCAGGCCGAACATGCCCAAGCCAAACCAGATGGTATGATGCTTTTCTTCACGGGCTTTCAGTTTTCGCGCTTCCTGTGAAGCAATCCGTTTTTCAATCTGACTGCGATTATGCAGGTGCAGCGGGTGCCCCTGATTCCCGGGGATCTCAGAGCCGTTTTCCTGTTCCGGGGGCAGCTCAGACATCGGCAGTGATTCCCTGTTTGACAAAGTGTCTGAGAATATCGGCTTCCAGGCGGGCGATAGCGGAGCGCACGGTTCGCTCCCGTTCATTGATGGCTTCAAACTGTTCTGTGACCTGCTGGCGGAGCGTACCCAGGTCTTCTCCCTGGACAGCATAGATCGTTGAGACGCGGACTTCGGATCCGGTTTTGGTGAGAATCCCTCCACCAATGCCGAGGTAATGTTCCAGGTTCTGATCGTCTACGAATGTCAAAATGCCAGGTAATAGTGCTGACAGGAAGTCGACGTGCCGGGGCAGGAGACAGAAGGAACCGTTTTCCGCTTCAGCGATCACTTTAGTGACGCTCTGGTCGACCAGGATTTCCGTTGGCAGGAGTACTTTGAGGTTCATTTCCTGGTCCCCTTCTGTTTTGAGGCGACTTCGTCAATCGAACCAATCATGTAGAGTGTGCGTTCGGAGACATCCTGGAACTCATCATTAAGAATGCGTTCGCAGCCATCCAGGGTTTCGTCCAGTGAAACAAACTTTCCCTCATAGCCCGTAAACTGTTCGGTACTGAAGAAGGGTTGTGTTAAAAACCGTTCCAGGCGACGGGCGCGATTCACAGTCCGACGGTCTTCGCGGGAGAGTTCCTCCAGCCCCAGCATGGCGATGATATCTTTCAGATCCTCATAGTTTGCGAGTGTGCCGCGTACGGCCTGGGCAACCTGGTAATGGTGATCGCCGACAATCGGAGGCATCAGCATTTTGGAGCTGGAGTTCAACAGGTCGATTGCGGGGTAGAGTCCTTCCGAGGCACGTTTGCGAGAGAGCACAACGGAGGTCGACAGGTGGGCAAAAGTGTGGACTGCGGAAGGATCGGTAAAGTCATCCGCGGGAACGTAAACCGCCTGCACGGAAGTAATCGAACCGCTGGTCGTCGTGCAAATCCGTTCTTCGAGTTCTGCCAGGTCCGAGGCGAGAGTGGGCTGATAACCGACGCGGGACGGGAGTTCCCCCATCAGTCCCGAGACCTCGGTTCCTGCCTGGATGAAACGAAAAATGTTGTCGATCAGCAACAGGACATCCTGGTGCTGTTCATCACGAAAATACTCCGCCATGGTCAAAGCGGCATGTCCGACACGGAAGCGGGCCCCCGGCGGTTCATTCATCTGACCAAAAACCATGACCGTATTATCGAGTACCCCGGCATCTTTCATTTCCCGGTAGAGTTCTTCTGCCTCACGACAACGCTCCCCGATACCACAAAAGAGACTGACCCCTTTGTGGGCACCGACGACGTTATGGATCAGTTCGGTGATCAACACGGTTTTGCCGACGCCCGCACCGCCGAACAGCCCCGCTTTCCCGCCCCGTTCGAGCGGAGCCAGCAGATCGATGGCTTTGATCCCGGTTTTGAAGATTTCGGAACGTGGTGGCCGTTCTACCAGTGCCGGGGAAGGATGATGGATTGAACGCCAGTTGGCCTCTTCGATCACTGCTCCCTGATCAATGGGCTCACCAAAGACGTTCAGCATGCGGCCCAGCAACTGCTGACCTACGGGGACCTTCAGCGGGTGTCCCGTATTGAGAATCTGAGAGCCCCGTGCCAGGCCGCGTGTGGATGTTAAGGCGATGCCACGCACAGTCTGACTGTCGAGTTGTGTGAGCACCTCGATGATGATTTCCTGGTGCGGACCCGCGTGCAGTTCGCTTTGGACTGCGGGCAGACGGTGAGGGAAAACAGCGTCAATAACGCTGCCTCTAACGGAGAGAATCGAACCCAGGTTCAGGTCGTGCTTCGAGACTGTCTGCTGCATCTGGTGGGAAGTCCTTCCTGCTGGAAACAGGTCCTGTCGTCCTTCATTCTGCATCCTAGCAAAATACGCTTGAACTGACTACAGGATAAGATCCGTCAAAATGACTGATTTCTCGAAAGAACTCAAGTGAAGGTAAATCAAATCAGAGCCTTTTTTCCGATCTTGATGCAAGTCGAACCAGGTTGGTTTCAGGGTAATGGTTTCCCCCATGGAAGAACCGGGGATTTATCTGTATTGAAACTGTTCAAAATCGGGATAATGATGAGTGTGGAGGATTCCGCGCTGATTCTGATAGGCGAATCAGACAGAAAACTTTGATGTGCAAAGATCCGTTTTTTATAATCAGAGGTAGTACACTCTGACTGTTCAGACTACGGTTCAAATACCTCAGAGTCTAACCTTCAGTGGTGAAGCATCAATAGATTTAGCACAAGGAGTGGAAGCATGGCGGCACAGGTACCACTGGTATTGTGGTTTGAGCAGATCGGGATTGATGATGTCTCTTCCGTGGGAGGCAAGAATGCCTCGCTGGGGGAGATGTACTGTAATCTGAGTGCCCGGGGAATCGCGGTTCCCAATGGCTTCGCGACTACTGCTGCCGCTTATCGACTGTTTATGTCGGAGACAGGTCTGGATCAGAAAATCAGAGAGATACTCGATGATCTGGATACCGCGAATATTTCCAATCTGCAGTCGCACGGCAGGGAAGTCCGTCAGGCGATCCTGGCTACTGAAATACCCGAGGATCTGCGTAACGAAATTCTGCAAGCCTATCGCAAGTTGAGCGAGGACATCGAAGGCGGCCTGGATGTGGCGGTGCGTAGTAGTGCGACCGCAGAGGATCTGCCAGATGCGAGCTTTGCAGGGCAGCAGGAATCGTATTTGAACGTGCATGGCGAAAGCAGTCTGCTGGATACCTGCCGCCGCTGCTTTGCCTCCCTGTTTACTGACCGGGCGATTTCTTATCGCACGGAAAAAGGCTTCGATCACTTCGATATCGCCCTCTCGATCGGCATTCAGCGGATGGTTCGTTCTGACGAATCCGCTTCGGGAGTGATGTTCTCCATCGATACGGAAACCGGTTTTCGGCAGGCAGTTCTGATTAATGCTGCTTACGGGCTGGGAGAAAATGTCGTCCAGGGGAGTGTCAATCCGGACGAGTTTTATGTATTTAAACCGACTCTCAAAGAGGGCTTCAAGCCGATTCTGAAGAAAACACTGGGATCGAAAGAGTTCAAGCTGATCTATGATACCGGCGGGGAGAAGATGACACGCAATGTTCCCGTGGATCCGGTCGATCGGAAACGGTTTGCCATCGACGACGAAGACATTCTCAAGCTTGCACGCTGGGCCTGTCTGATCGAGGAACATTATTCAGAAGTCCGCGGACATTTTTGTCCCATGGACATCGAATGGGCCAAAGATGGTCTGACCGATGAACTGTTTATTGTCCAGGCACGACCGGAGACCATTCATGGGGGTAAGGAACTCAAGGTCCTCAAAACATTTCATCTGAAAGAGCATGGTCACGTGCTGGCAACCGGGCACAGCGTAGGAGAGCGAATCGGGCATGGCATTGCCCGGGTCGTGGAAAGTGCTGAAAACCTGGATCAGGTTGAGGAAGGGGATGTGCTGGTGACCGACCGGACCGACCCGGACTGGGAACCAATCATGAAGAAGGCGTCCGCCATCGTGACCAACCGTGGAGGACGGACCTGCCATGCTGCGATTATCAGTCGCGAACTGGGGGTTCCTGCGATCGTGGGAGCCGAAAATGCGACGACAGCGATTCCCTCCGGATCGATGGTTACCGTATCCTGTGCCGAGGGTGATACGGGGCAGGTCTATGATGGTCAACTGGATTACGAAGTTCAGGAAGTCGATCTGTCTGAACTCAAACATCCGCAAACCAAAGTCATGATGATTGTGGGAAATCCCAATGAAGCGTTCCGCCTGTCGATGCTGCCCAGTGAGGGGGTAGGGCTGGCGCGGATGGAGTTCATCATCAATTCCTTCATTCGAATTCACCCAATGGCTTTGCTGGAGTACGACAAACTGGATGATCCGATACTGAAATCAGAGATCGATCGTCTGACGGCGTCCTATAGCAATAAGCCCGCTTTCTTCGTAGATACACTGGCCCAGGGGGTTGGAATGATTGCAGGGGCCTTTTATCCCCGCGATGTCATTGTGCGAATGAGTGACTTCAAAACAAACGAATATGCGAATTTGATCGGAGGTGAGAAATATGAGCCGCAAGAAGAGAACCCAATGATCGGCTTCCGCGGTGCTTCCCGTTACTATCACCCGCGCTACCGCGATGCTTTCGGCCTCGAATGCCAGGCGATGCGAAAAGTACGTGAAGAGATGGGACTCAAGAATATGAAGTTGATGATTCCCTTCTGCCGGACTGTGGAAGAGGGCCGCAAGGTACTGGAAGTCATGGCGGAACATGGACTCAAGCGGGGCGAAGACGGGCTGGAAATTTACATCATGTGTGAAATTCCCAGTAACGTCATTCAGGCAGAAGCGTTTGCGGAAATCTTCGACGGGTTTTCGATCGGCTCCAACGATTTGACGCAATTAACCCTTGGCGTCGATCGAGACTCAGAAGTAGTGGCACATATCTTTGATGAACGGGACCCGGCAGTCATGGATTCGCTGGCGACCGCGATTCAACGGGTGAAAGCGTCCGGAAGAAAGATTGGTATCTGTGGTCAGGCTCCCAGTGATTATCCGGAGATCGCCGCGTTTCTTGTTAAGCAGGGGATTGACAGTATTTCACTGAATCCCGATGCCGTGATGAAAACGGTCTCCCGCATTGTGGAAGTCGAAGCAGAACTGGATTCACAGGGTTCTGCTTCCCAGGCCAGGAGTGATGTTACTGTGTGAAAGTGATTTCATAGAGAAAGGATCAGGCAATGAATAATCGCAAAATGATGGCCGAAGGAGGAAACACCAAAAAGAAAGATCCTCATGAACACCTGCAATATCTGCTCGATGAGCATGAACAGCTTCTGGCTCACATGAAGGATCTCAATCGCTGGTGGACGGAACTGGATGAGCATGGTTTACCCAAATTTGGTGAAATGGGAACGCGTGTTGCCGGTTTTCGTGATTTACTGGCGAAACATTTTGAGGACGAAGAGCAAGAAGGCTACTTCAAACCGTTGATGGATGAAGAGCCTGGCTTCTGCATCATGGTTCCCGATTTTCAGAAGAAGCATGCAGTGACCCTGTCACGCTTTGACGATTTTATTGATCGGCTTAAGCAGTCTCAGCCTCCGTTTAAAAACTGGAGCGAGGCCATGCGGGAGTTTGATAGTCTGATGTCGGACATTCGCGATCATGAGAACCGGGAAATCAGGCTGGTTCAGGAAGCCTTCGAGAAATCAGCCGGAGATTAAAGGCTGTGAGTGGCAGCACTCATAAATGTTCCAGACAATGTTGCTGACAGAGACAGCAGGAGTTCGTCAGACGCATGAAAGCCATGGTCTTAAAACAGCGTGCGATGATCAGTTCCGAACCACTGGTCTGCCAGGATGTTCCCGACCCTGAACCGGGGCCACATGAAATCCTGATCAAAGTGCACTGCTGTGCGATCTGTCGCACCGATCTGCACGTGATCGAAGGGGATCTACCCGAAGCGAAATCCCCGGTGATTCCCGGACACCAGGTGGTCGGGAGTGTCATTCAGACAGGGACCGCTTGTCAGCGTTTCCAGATCGGAGACCGTGTTGGAATCGCCTGGCTCCGCAAGACCTGTGGCCAGTGTCAGTTCTGTCAGACTGGCAGAGAGAATCTCTGTGAGCAATCGCTGTTTACCGGCTATCACGCGGACGGCGGCTTCGCTGAACTGGCTGTCGTGCATGAAGAGTATGCCTATGCGATTCCTGATATTTTCAGTCATCTAGAGGCGACACCGTTACTGTGTGCCGGCATCATTGGTTATCGCGCTCTGTCACGCAGCGAACTACAGCCCGGCCAGCGACTGGGGATTTACGGCTTTGGTTCGAGTGCCCATGTGGTGATTCAAATCGCGCAACATCGGGGCTGTGAAGTGTATGTGGTCACCCGGGGAGAGAAGCATCGACAACTCGCTCGGTCCATGGGAGCGACCTGGGTCGGGGAATATGCTGAGCAGATGCCGAAAAAAGTACACTCGGCGATTGTCTTCGCCCCCGCGGGAGAACTGGTTCCCCCCGCTCTCAAGTACCTGGAAAAAGGAGGGACACTCGCACTGGCTGGAATCTACATGACGGACATCCCCCAGCTGAATTATGAGGAGAGTCTCTTTTACGAACGGAACCTGCGTTCGGTGACCGCGAATACACGTCAGGACGGTCAGCATCTCCTGCAGGAAGCCGCACAGATTCCCATCCATCCACACCTCACCACATTTACGCTGGAAGAAGCGAACAAGGCTCTTAACCTGCTCAAAAACGATGAGATCAACGGTACCGGCGTACTGGTTATGGATGACTAACCTCTGAATTACTTTTGTGAGTGATTCTCTCTAGACCGATTCTGCGGATGCGAGCAGGGGAAGGTTCTGGTTATACTGGAAGTTCGACGAGATACTTTGCTTTAGTACCAGATTAATTTAGAGGATTCCGATGCGCTTTGTTTTTACCAGTGTGATGATTTGCACTTTTGCGTTCCTACAACTTAGTCAGGCTGATTCCGTTCGGGCTGAAGCGAAAAAGCAGCCCAATGTATTATTCATCGCCATTGATGATCTCCGTACGGAACTGGGCTGTTATGGTCATCCGCACGTACAGAGTCCCGCGCTGGATCGGCTGGCAGCGCAGGGGGTTCTGTTCACAAATCACTTTGTTCAGGTTCCCACCTGTGGGGCATCTCGTTATGCGCTGTTGACCGGACGCAGTCCGCGAAATTCGGGAGTGACCCGCAGCAACCAGGCCTTCTATCGCGGTAAATCTGCACTTTCCGCAGAGAAAACGAGCGGAGCGCAAACCATGCCGGAACTGTTTCGCAGAAGCGGCTATCAGACGACCTGTATTGGTAAAATCTCGCATACGGCCGACGGACGCGTGTTTGAATACAACGGCAGCGGTGACGGTCGGGACGAAGTTCCGCACGCATGGGATGAACTCGCGACCCCCTTCGGATCCTGGAAGCGGGGTTGGGGAATCTTTTTTGCCTATGCGAATGGAAGAAGTCGAGAAGACGGCAGCGGAATTCGGGATTTGATGCAGTTCACCGTCGACAAGGATGAGGATCTGCCCGATGGATTGCTGGCGCAGGAAGCGATTGCCAAACTCAAAGCATTCAAGACTGGAACAAAACCGTTCTTCCTGGGACTGGGTTTCTTCAAGCCGCATTTACCCTTTGTCGCGCCCCGACAGGACTGGGAAGCGATTTCCCAGATCGAGATTCCTGATGCACCTCACCCGGAGAAACCGGAATCGAGTTACTGGCACAAAAGTGGGGAGTTCTACAGCTATAACATGGAGTTTCCTAAAACTCGACCGCTGGCCCGGGAGAACCGTTTACAGACCAGACGTGGCTATCTGGCCTGTGTGCGCTATGTCGATCGCCAAGTGGGAAAGGTTCTCACAGCACTTGAGGAACTGGGCCTGAGTGAAAATACAATTGTTGTCGTCTGGGGAGACCATGGCTGGTTTCTGGGGGATTCCGCACTCTGGGCCAAGCATGCTCCGCTGGAGCGGGCCTTGAACAGCACTCTGATTATCCGGGCACCGGGGGTATCCCAACCGGGACTGAAAACAGCCGCCCTGGTCGAGACCATTGATTTATATCCCACCCTGGTGGATCTTTGTCAGCCGACGTTTCGGAAAACCGATTTTCCATTGGATGGCGTCAGCCTCAAACCGATTCTCAATGGTCAGAAAAGCAAGGTTCGCGATTATGCCTTCAGCTACTGGAATTCTGCAGTCAGCGTGCGAGATCAGTCTTATCGGCTGACGGCGATGCTGAAGAAAGGTCGGCCTGCCAGCGTCGAACTCTATGATGTTTCCGAGACTCCAGATCCGGTAAAAAACCTGGCGAAAGAACAAACGGAACTCGTGAATCAGCTACTGCAGGCGATCCCGGACGCTCAGAGTAAATGAGTTTTCATCCAGGTCAAATACTCGGCCGCGTAGGCATTCAGATTTTCCAGGCTGCCTCCGCCCCGGATGGGAGAGCACATTTCATAGGTGGCGATTCCATTGAAGCCCCCCTCTTTCAGACCATGGAAGAAAGCGGAGTAGTCGATGAAACCGGTACCAAATTTGACTGCCCGGACCAGATCGGGTTCCTCTTTCTGGTAGTTGATCAGCTCGGGTTGATAAGAATATCGTGGTAGCCTGATGTAATCTGCGTTTGTGGTAATCGCGGTATACGGAGCCATTTTCCTGGCTGCTTCATACAGGTTCTCCCCACGCAGGGCAGGAGACCAGGCATCAAATCCGAGCTTGCAGTTTGGTCGGTCAATGTCGTGGAGCAGTTCAAGCAGGGCGTCGGAATGAACACCCACATCGTGATGATTCTGGACTGCCAGCGTGACGTCATACTCGGCTGCCCGATCACAACATTCCTGCAGAGCCGAGACCACCTGTCCCCACAGCGCGTGGGGACTCATCCGGGGCGTATCGTAGGCGGTAAAGATCCGCACGGTGCCAGCTCCCAGTTCCCGGGCGATCCGGGAGAGTTGCTGAACGTATTGGATCTGCAGTTCCAGAAGAGGAACCTCTGTGGCTGTAGAGCCTGCGAAATCTGTGTAGCCACCGATGATCGCACACTGAATCCGATGTTCTGCGAGCGCACCTTTGATGGCCTCCAACTGCTCGGGAGTGACATCCAGCGGTGACAGATGAGGTCGTTTCCCCATGAGCATGACAGAGTCGTAGCCGGTTTGCGCAGCCTGAGCGATAAATTCCGTCAGGCTGAGTTGCTGCTGACCCCAGAAACCGGCATAACTCACAGAAAACAGGCAGAACTTCATGTTGTGATTCCTATTCTGAAACGATCCAGAGTTCCCGATTATCCCAGCTCTTTTCCGAGTGCAGCTGCGACTTTACGACAGGTTTCCATGGTCTCGGCGAATGCCTGAGGTGTCAATGACTGAGCACCATCGCTCATGGCTCGTGATGGATCGGGGTGAACTTCCAGAATCAGTCCATCGCAACCTGCGGCGATAGCAGCGGCACACATGGGAGGTACCAGGCTGGCAACGCCAGTACCATGACTCGGGTCAATTACGACAGGCAGGTGAGTTCGTTCATGCAGGTAGGGTACTGTTGCCAGGGGAAGTGTGAAGCGAGTGTGGGTTTCGAAAGTACGAATACCGCGTTCACAGAGAATGACCTGTTGATTTCCCTGATCGAGGATGTATTCTGCGGCCAGCAGGAACTCTTCGATGGATGCGGCTGGTCCCCGTTTCAACAGCACGGGGAGGCGTGTCTCACCCACGGCCTGCAGCAGGTGGTAATTCTGCATGTTCCGGGCACCGATTTGAAGCACGTCAGCATATTGACAAAGCAGGTCGACATGATGTGGAGTCATGACTTCCGTGACGACTGCCAGTCCCGTTTCTTCGCGAGCCAGCGCCAGCAGCTTCAGGCCATCTTCTTTCATTCCCTGGAAAGAGTAAGGGCTGGTACGTGGTTTGAATGCGCCTCCGCGAAGCCCCGTCGCGCCTGCTGCCTTAACCTGGTGAGCGACCTGCAGGATCTGTTCTTCGCTTTCTACGGAGCAGGGGCCGGCAATCACACCTACGTGTGAACCGCCGATAGTCAGATCCCGGGTTTTGACGACGGTCGGCTCTGGTTTCGTCTCTTTACTGGCAACCTTGTAGGCAGCTACGATCGGGACGACTTTCTCGACCTCTGCACAGGATTCCAGTTCTTCCTGATGGCTGTCACGTTTGATACCCGCGGCCGCGATGACGGTGCGTTCTTCACCAACGATCACGTGTGCCTTCAGGCCCATTTCCTCGACCCGTTTGACCATGGCCTGAACCATTTCTTCCGTGGCGCCTGGTTTCATTACAACAATCATGGCTTTGACTCATTTCTAATTCAGTTTCAGGGAATAAAAAAAGCCCTGTAACCAGGCAGGTTACAGGGCCAATCGAATTTCGGGGGCTGTTCAAGTACTATGAACGGTGTATGCTTCGATCGGTCAGGTAACCTGTTCCGGTAAACCAATAGCTAAAAAGGTGCCAGGCTGAATAAAATGACAGCCGCACAAAATTAAAGCTAAAAGTACCAAACCGATGTGTCACAGAGAAACTCCAAATCGGAGAATTTTCGGATTCAGAAAAAGATCAACAGCTTGATCATACCGCTCTGTCCCGTTTGAAGTCAACCGGTTTTCCGGAAAGATTCCCGCGCCGGGTTCTGCTCTCAGGAGGACTCTTTCTGATTGCGGTGTCTGATCTGGGTAAAACTGATCGACTGAGGGGATGGAGATGAAGCCTTGTGGGAATCAGAGGGACTGATTTGTTTGCTCATTTTACCAGGACTGACATCGCTGATTGAGAGACCGAGCATTCGCTGGCGAAGAATCTCAGGTAACCCGTCTGGCGATGATTCAGCATCGGTTCCGCTGCGTTCGTAGCGTATTTGTCGGAGTGATTTGATCGTCGCAGAATGACTGAAACAGTCTGCCGGAAAGCTGGCCAGCACGGCCCCCAGCATGGACTCCCAGTCCGCAGTGGTCTGACTGGTCTGACCGGAGGGAAATGAAACCCGCAGGCCGGCGTTAATCAGATTCCAGGTTTGTGCAGCATGAATGGCATTCTGTTCGGACAACTGATCCTCACCAAAATCACGTGCGCGTTCTACGTCGTGGGCAAATTCTTCGAGGCCCAGTCTCTGCACGTATTGGCCAAGCAGCATGTCGGTCCAGCGCTCGATTGAACGACGGGTGGCATTGATGCGTTTGAGAGTCTCTGTACTCAATCCCTGTTCGGACACCAGTATTTTTAAAATGATCCGTTTCACATCCAGAAAGGAAAGGAACAGACTCCGGGCAATCGGTTCGGCCTGACATTGTCCACGTCGTTGATCGGCGGCGGTATAGATTGCTGTGACGACTCTAATCAGCATCTCTTCGGCGAAGAAATCTCTAAAAATGATTTCCAGTTCGTTCTCTGCAGCTTCAATTTTCGATTCTGACTGGGTGAATGCATCCAGTGTCGCTCGTCGATGTTTGATATGTTTCTGTCCATGCGACCAGAAGTCACACAGGAGTTCTGGTGCGAAAGGATCGGAACCCTCCACCAGAGAAAAACTTTGAGAACTGATCAGTGCAGCCACCTGAGCGGTCAGTTGAGAATTCAATTTAGTACCATTCCGAGCTGAGAGATGAATTAGATAATCAAGCGAGAGCGTTTACCAGGGGAAGGTTCTATCCCCTGTGTCTGATACTTCGCAAAACTGATACCAGTTCCCTCTCCAAATAAAAACTCTCTCATAAATGCTTTATTTGTAGCGGTTTATGAGAGAGTTCTGAATTCTTGTGCGGGGTTCAGCGCTGAGCTAATCCACCAGCGTGTTGATAAAAATCAACACGAGTTCACTTTTTCGGTGCTGTTTTCGCGACTTCCTCCGGAGAGAGTTTCCGCAGGCGGATGTTCTTCAAGGCGGCGGTGGTGGCGAAAGATGTGATTCCGAAGGGGCGGGAAAGCTCGACCTCATGGCGGATCGAAATTTTGCGATCCTTCAGATTCTGATCGACGATCTGCTTATCATTCAACCAGACCTGGATTTTGTGATCGGTAACCTGCAGACGCACTTTATACCACTCCCCTTTTTTCAAGGTCTGAAATGTGGTTGTGCTATTCTGTGAGGCATCGTCGCCGTCAATACTGGAAAGTCCACACAGAGCACCACCCCAGCCTCCAAGAATAAATGAGCAGGGATCTTTTTTGACCGGAAACGTCAGTCCGCAGAAGAAATCGGTGCCATCGACACGCATGGCTTGCAGCTCGACCTCATAGTTCGTTTCGGGCAGCTTCTTGGCATCGGTAAATGTGGCGCCGGTAAGATCGACACCCATTTCGAGGATCATTTTCCCGTCTTCGACGTGGACCTCTCCCTCTCCTCCGAATTGGGGACTTTTCCAGCCATCCAGGTTTTTCCCGTTAAAGAGGGAGACCCATTCTTTGGATTTTTTGGCTTTGGCTGCCGGTTTGTCGCTACCCGTTTCCTGTTTTTTATCAGCAGCGAAAGTGCTCGTGGAAACTGCAACTACCAGGCTCATTAAGAGCAGACGGAAACTGTAATTAGAAGCATTCGAACTCGATACGAACGTCGCGAAGTTTTTGTACATGGGATGTTCCGAAACTGTATAACAAGTGAGTTGTCAGGGGGTTAGATAAGCTTCTATTAGAAAACAACGGGCGTTGATCTGAAAGCGAAAAAATACAGTTTATCGGGATTATAACGAATTCAGGGAACAGTGAATGTGAGGCTGCTGATTCCCCGGTCCGTGATGAAAAATGTGTTCATCATTTTCCCGTTTCTGAACTAGGTTTGATTGCAAGCTATCACAAGACGGATGGAAAAAATTCTATTCATTCAGCCGGATTTTCAGAAAGCGCAGGGCCCCGTTGTATTTTCTTATTGCCTCGATTATTGAAGTATTCACGAACCACGTCGCTTCGGGTGCGTCCAGTGCCAGCGTGTTAGCGATTGCCAGTGTGTGCCTGCTTCAATATGTCGTTTACACGATGAAAATGTCTGCTGTCCGCAAGGAAAATGCGGAATTTCAGCAGCATTATCACGATGTGGAAGAAGAGCTGAATGATGTCCAGTCAGATCGGGCGATGACTCTGATTGAGAATCACATCCTGCGTGAGTTTGTCGCTCAGTCTGAATTTGATCAGACTATTGACCTGCTGTTAAAACGCTATGTACCATCCATCCGGGAAGGGCTGGGATTGTACTTGAACCGTGTGAACGGCGAATTCAAAGTACGTGACTCGCGGGGGATTACCAGGAATTCCAAAGCCGTTTTCGAGTTCGACGAGCGTCAGCTCAAACAATTAAAGACACAGAATGTAATCATCCTGCGTGGGCAGGAATTACGAAATTCAAAAATTTATCAATGCTTTGATGAGCAGGACAAGCCGCGGATTCACAAATTGTGTCTGCTCGCAGTTTACGATAAAAATACCATCTCCGGTGTATTCCTGACGACGAATCTCTACCCCGATGGGGTAGATGAACAGCAGCAGATTAAGCTGGCCAAGCGACTGCTGGTCTGCGTTTCACGGAACATTGTGAAGAATCAGGATTACGAATCGTATCGCTTTGAATTACGTGTCACCCGCGAGCAACTCGAATTGCGGGCTCTCGCCGACCAGCAGTTTAAAACTCCGGTAATCATGCTGGAAGAATTTCTGGATCGACTCCGACTGTTAACGAACTCGAGCAGAGCGAGTCTGTTTCTTTCCACACCCCACGATTTTTCAAACTGTAAGTCTATTGTGGATTGTGGCATGACCCTGCAGGCGGGAGTCAAAACCCGCTGGAAAGAGCATGAACTGACTCTCGTTCGACTCGGACTCAACTCCGGTGAGAATACATCACTGTCAGGTGAGCAGTTGGAGAATCATGGAGTTCGCTCGCTGATTGGGGCGGCACTGGTATCTCCCTTGATTACAAACCGGAAACGGATCGGGGCGATCTGTCTGACGAATCAGGAATGCCAGCCATTCGATGAAAGAGCGCTGCGTCTGATATCGTGGGCATCTCAGTTTCTCTCCAATACGCTGCTCAAAGTTCTCAATCATGCCAACATTGAAAAGCAGGCCCGACAGGATGGTTTGACTGGGCTGGTAAATCGGCGTTCGTTCGATGAATTGATCGACAATGCATTCGGACGGGCTCAGGCGGCTCAGTCCGCCTGTTCCCTGATCCTGATTGACCTCGATCATTTCAAGTCAATCAACGATACTTACGGGCATCAGGCGGGAGATGAGGTTCTACGACGGGTAGCCCGGATTCTACAGGACCGGATTAAAGAAATCCGTTCGTCGGACAATGTGATCGCGGCCCGCTACGGCGGTGAGGAACTCGCAATCCTGCTGCCCGAGATTGGCCTGGCGGGAGCTGAGCGAATTGCAGAGGTGATTCGCCATTCCATAGAAACGGCTGCCATCGAGTTCAATGATACTCGAATTCCTGTGACTGCCAGTCTGGGACTTTCAACCTACACTCCACAAGCCATGGAAAGTGTACAGACGCTGGTCGCTGCCGCCGATGGAGCGCTGTATCAGGCGAAATCGGATGGTCGAAATCGAGTTTGCAGCCTGACTTCCGCACCAGTCTGAGCGAATCTTCAAATCTCTCGCTTTCAGGCTTGTCTCAGCAGTGGATGTCATGAACAATGATCTGGCACCAATTGTCTGAAGCACAGTCTCTGTCTCCGATTCGAAGTTTAGTATTCCGATGTCTGATTCGATTTCCCATCAACCCGGTTCCCGCTCTGAACGAGGTCGGGTCATCGCTGTGATGCCAGCCTACAATGCAGCCAGTACGCTGGAACGAACCGTAGCCGATATCCCCGCAGGTTCTGTTGATGAGATCGTACTCGTGGATGACTGCAGTAGCGACAACACTGTCGAAGTCGCCAGGCAACTGGGGCTGACGGTCATTCAACATGAACGTAATACCGGCTATGGCGGAAATCAGAAAACCTGTTATCGCTATGCACTGGAAGCGGGCGCTGATTACGTAGTCATGATTCACCCGGATTATCAGTACGATAGTCGAGTGATCCCGGTTGCGGTTGAATTAATCCGACTGGGAATTTGCGACGTAATACTGGGCTCACGTATCAGAACCCGCGCAGAGACTCTGGAGGGGGGGATGCCTCTCTACAAGTACATTGCGAACCGGTTTCTGACAATCATCGAAAATATTGCCCTGGGACAGAACCTGGGAGACTTTCACAGCGGGTTTCGTGCTTACAGTCGCGCCGTGCTGGAAAAAGTCCCCTTTGAAAAAAACTCGGACGATTTTGTATTCGACAGCCAGTTCCTGGCGCAGTCGGTTCGGTTCGGCTTTAAGATCAGCGATATCCCGGTTCCCGTGCGGTATTTCGACGAAGCCTCCAGCATCAACTTCAAACGCAGCGCCCAGTATGGTCTGTTGACGCTCAACGTCATGCTGCAGTACTGGCTACACCGACTCGGGATCTGGAAGTCAGAACTGTTTAAAGAGAAACAGCCTCAGCTTATCGACTGAGTGTTGTGGCTATTCCTGCTTTTTGAATTTGCCGGCATCGTAGTCCTGCCAGAATTCAGCGGCTGCTTTCACATTGTCAAAGTTTGTGCCGATGCCCTGCAGAGTAGGGCTGTCCCTGATCACTTCGATGCCTTTTGTGATTTTCGACGGGGTGAAAATCAGACGTTGGAGAGGCATGCCTTTCAATGGAGTTAAATCGGTCACTTCAGATCCCGTCATATTCAAACGCAGGATCTGCATCCCTCTCAAAGGGGTCAGATCGGAAACTTTGGTTTTCTCAAAGTCCAGGCTTTCCAGCAGCATCCCTTTCAGCGGGCTGATGTCAGAGATCTCTGTTTTGGGAATCCAGAGGGTTCTCAGCGGAAGCGTATTAATCAGACTCAGGTCTTTTACTTTAGTGTCGAACAGATTCAGCTGATTCAGCGGCATGCCCTCCAGAGGTGCAATATCGGAGACAGGCGTGTGTTCCATGCGAAGAACCTGTAACGGCATTCCCTGCAGGGGCCGCAGGTCTGTGACATAGGTTCCTTCCAGGAAGAGTTGCTCCAGTTTCATGCCTTTGATGGGACTCAAGTCACTTACCGGGCAGTTGGTCAGATCCAGATATTCCAGTTCGAGACCTTTGAGCGCCGAAATGTTTTCGACGTTCATATTGAACAGATTCACCGAAATGATTTTTCCCTGGCGTTTACCAAATTCAGCTGTGTTCTGATACTTGGGGTTGTCTTTCTTCAGTCGCTCATGAATGTCTTCTTCAGTCAATACGACGGGAGTAGGTGGGGCGGTGGGAATCGGAGGATCTTCCCTGGTGACCTGGGCCTCTGGCTCAGCAGGTTGCTCCTCTGCGCAGCCGGCGCTGATCATCGGAGAGGCAACAAGACAAAATACAATAACGCTGGTCAGGTGAGGATACAGGTTCATATAGAAACGTGCTTTCACAGGCAGAAGAATCGAATTCGTTTTAAATATATCAGTAAACCAGTTCAAGAGACTGTTCGTCAAATGTCAGTCCCCAGCCGGGTCGATCTGTAACAGAGATCAGCCCCCCGTCGATTTCAGGCTGACCAGCGACCCAGGTCATCCAGGGCCGTCCAGTTTCAGCTAACGGGTGAGGATCCAGTGCTGCGATGGCATGCAGAGCCCAGATTTCCGCACCGCGATGGGGACAGACACGCAGGCTGGCACGATTAGCCATCTTGTAGATTTTGATCAATTCCGTCAAACCGCCACACCAGCAGACATCGGGTTGCAAAACGGTGTGCAATTTCTGGTCGATCAGTTGAGTAAACGCTGCTGCTGTGAATTCATGTTCGCCTCCTGCAATGGGGACGGCCGACTCTTCGCTGAGTTGTGCATAACCGGCCAGATCATCGGGAGAGAGCGGCTCTTCAATCCAGTCGATTTGAAAAGGCTCGATCGCCCGGGAAATGGCAATGGTTGATTCCACCGTCCACTTCATCCAGGCATCTACCATCAGCAGGGGATCGGGGCCGATCAGAGTTCGGGCGGTTTCAATAGCCTGGATCATTTCATCCTGTTGGCCGGCATTGGAAACTTTTCCCAGATGCAGTTTATAGCCGGCGTGGGAGTCAATCGACTCCAGATCCTGGGTATTCCAGACGGTGCAATAAGTGGGAAGCTGCTGACCCGGTTGGCCGCCCAGAAGTGAAACTACGGGTACTTTCTCGGCTTTCCCCTTGAGGTCCCATAAAGCCAGGTCAACGCCGCTGATGGCCATGATAGCCAGGCCTTTGCGTCCGAAGGCCAGCGTGGACTGATACATTTCATTCCAGAGCCGGGAGATATCTTCGGGGCTTTGACCGAGGAGCAGGTCACGCAAGACGGTTTTGACGACGTGAATCCCTGCCAGTCCGCCGCCGCCGACTCCATATCCTGTGAGACCAGTGTCGGTATCGATGGCAACCAGAATCTGTCCCAGGCTGGTACGCCAGTCGGGGGGAGAGTTCTTTCCCACGGGTTGTATTGCGCGAACGTCTGTAATTTTCATACAGACAGTCTAG
Organism: Gimesia chilikensis; assembly: GCF_008329715.1. Taxonomy (GTDB): domain Bacteria; phylum Planctomycetota; class Planctomycetia; order Planctomycetales; family Planctomycetaceae; genus Gimesia; species Gimesia chilikensis. The sequence goes on from NZ_VTSR01000004.1 coordinate 42,553, forward strand.
CGGATCTCAATACAAAATGCAGCGATCTGATTTCTGATTTGATCTGCGGGAAAGAGAATTTTCGCGGAGTTTCAACCTGGCAGCAGCTAAGCAGCGAGCGGTTAATTACCTTCTGCAACCTGCTGATTATTGGGTTTGACCTGAACGGGAGCGACCCGGAAGTTTTTAGGCAGGTTCTTTTTCAGCCAGTCATCCATCGACTTGGTGACATCCGCGGCGATTTTGGGAGGATTGCCGGGCTGAACAATGGTCGCCACCGGTTTGATGATCTGCTTGTAAGCATCGTTGACGACTGTCTGGTTGACTTTTTTCTGTGTCAAACCCTCTTCAGAACCCTGATTGGCCGGTTTGAATGCCAGGTAGACATTCCAGAAACAGCGTTTCCAGAACCGGGCATTATTATTCTTATTGTACTCCGTTACCATTTTGCGGGTCAGATCCACAATGGAGTACGTAATTAATTTAATGTCGGAACGGGAATTGAGAGGCAGCTTACCAATATTATAGGCGGCTGCAGAACGGACTCCCCAGGTTCGCTTCGGGTTTTTCATGGCGTCCAGTAAGGCATCGACAACAACAGGCTGACGCGCCAGGTTGTCGGTAATTCCCAGGGATCCCAATGCATCGACCAGGCTCCGCTGATACCAGGAATGTTCCTGAATCGAGTTCTTGAGTTGGGGAATCAGGGCTTCAGCAATTTTAACACGCAGAGCATTACTGGGATCACCCATCTCACCGATGCGACCCAGGCCATTGGCGGCGACGATTTTGACTTCAGTCGGTTGTGTTTTGGATTCGATGACTTTCAGCAACGGAGCGTATGCCAGGGTGTAGGCGGTCCGTTTGGTCTTCTTGCGGCGATCTTCATCTCGCAGGTCCAGTTCGGAGAGCAGCACGACTGCACTGAAACGGACCAGGCGATGATTGTCGAACAGATCGGGAGCCTGTTTGGTTAATTCTTCCAGATACAGTTCACGCGCCTGGAAGTTACCGGAGACGCGACCGGAAAATTGAATGTCACGCAGAATGTTGGCACGCAGCTTTTTCAGGTCGGTGGCATTTTCGGGTTTGTTGGGATCGTTTTTAAACGTCATCAGGTACAGCTGGTAACGGGCACCATCAGCAATCAGCTTCTTGTCTGCACTACTGCTGATTTTTCCTCCCCGCAGGAGCTCATCAAAATCGCGTAGTTTGGTCTTGCGAAAATTGACGGCCTCTTCCGGCGTCATCAGGGGTTTGTATTCAGTGAGCGCTTTATCGTCCTGTTGTTTTGCCTCAGGTGGATTGGCTGGAGCCTCGTTCTGACCGAACAGCAGGGAGCTGTCTGCGAAGAATAATCCGGCAACCAGCAGAAAGAAACCAGTAATTCTGGCGGCTGGCACTTCAGTTACTGAAAAGGCCTCATACGAGCATCTGGATTGTCGCACGGAAAGTTCCTTCATTCAACGTTCTGCTCGAACCCCTGTTCCACGGAACAACTTACGGGGTCTTCTCGACTACAATTGGGAGCGTGACATTCAAGAAAATATTACACAAATAAGGCAAAAAACTCTATGGCAGCCGAAAAGAATTCCTGTGATAAAATACCGACCGCTTAAATGGTTCCGAATGAAACGGAATGAGGAGATGACTTAGTATAATAATACGATAAATGCTGTGTCGTTACCAATTAAATCTAGTATTTAATAACAATCGAAGTGGTTAACCACCGGCTCGTATGAATTGAACTGTCTGAAATATCGAGAGAATTCCCGGAGCGCGACTTCAGGTTGTTTTAAAACCGATGGTTGTATTATCTTACGTTATCGCTTTACCTTACGAGCTGTCAAGTTTTTTCCCCTTTCTGGCTCCGATTTCGGGTCTGAATCTGACAGAGGCTGGTGTCTTCTCGCAAAATTTATAAACAGAGCTCTCGTAGTAATGCGTGGAACCGGTATATTCCCTGCAAAGCAACCCGGCATGGCAGGAGTCGATTCTGCAGGCATGGGGCGGAAAATCTGCGTGGCAGGGGGACCTGAAGCGGACTCAGGAACTGAACAGATCCAGTTGGAAGGATGATCAATGACCGTTTTTTACCAGAGCAAAACCTTTCTGCAGCACGAAACCGGATCTCACCCCGAAAGCCCTCAACGCTTACAGGCCGTGATGGAAGAAGTGGCAGCGAAAAAGATTGCCGGCCTGACAGTGGAGAACGATCCGACGGTCAAAATCGGACAGGAGATTGAACGCGTCCATTCCACCGACTATCTGAAATCAGTGCAGCAGTTTTGCGCGGATGGTGGCGGGCGGATTGAGACCGATACGGTCGTCTGTCCCCGGTCTTTCGAAGTCGCCCAGTATGCAGCCGGCTGTGCTATCAAGGCTGTGGATCAGGTATTACTGGGGAAAACGAAACGGATCTTCTGTGCAGTGCGGCCGCCGGGGCATCATGCACTCTCTAAGCAGGCGATGGGGTTCTGCCTGATCAACAATGTGGCTGTAGCTGCGAAACATGCAGTCGTTCAACACAAGCTGAACCGGGTGCTGATTGTGGACTGGGATGTACATCACGGCAACGGCACCCAGGATCTCTTTTACGAAGAAGACCAGGTCTATTTCTTTTCCGCGCACCGTCATCCCTTCTACCCTGGAACCGGAATGGGGGATGAAACGGGAACAGGGAAAGGGCTGGGGACAATCTGGAATCTGCCACTGGCCTTTGGCATCTCTCGTGATGAGTACTTCAAACTGTTTGAACGGATGCTGTTACAGGCCGCCGAGAAATGTCAGCCGGAACTGGTGCTGATCAGTGCCGGCTTTGATGCTCATAAAGAGGATCCGATCGGCTCTTTGGGGCTGGAGACGGAAGACTTTGGCCGCTTAACCAGACTCGTGGCTGGCGTGGCGAATCAATATTGTAAAGGCCGTATCGTCAGCCTGCTGGAAGGAGGCTACAACCCTCAGAGACTGGCAGAGTCTGTGGTCTGCCATCTGCAGGAGCTGGGGGCTGCCTGATCGGGATTCAGACTACTTCTGATAAATGGGCAGGTAACCATTATCGAGTTGAAGAATCGTGGCATTGATGGCGGTGGTATAGACGGGCCCTACATGCCCTTCCATCCAGGCACCGGAAGCCGACTGCTTGCGCAGGATCTGCTGACCAATATCCTTGATGTACTTGTCCCAATCCTTGTTTTCTCCACGGTACATGACCTGGGCATAGTAAAAGTGGGCGTAATGCCAGTGCCCAAAATACCGGTTCGCGTTTCCGCCGGGCCAGACATTTTTCTTACAGTAATCCAGCATGTTTTTCAGGTGATCGGAGTCGTATTCTCCGGCATTGAATAAAGCGGCACAGGCAGCGGCGGTGATCGCGGGACGGGCACCGCCCCCACGGATGCTGTACTGCACACCACCCTCCTGAGTCGTACAATCAGAGATGTACTTTTTGGCCCGGTCAATGATTTTTTTGTCGACCGGTATGCCCGCGTTACGGCAGGCGCGTAAGCCTTGAACCTGGGTGATGCAGGTCGAACCTTCATCGAAGTCGTTCCCATCTTTGGCGGAGACATAGCCCCAGCCTCCACGGGTGGTCTGAGCGCTGGCGCAAAACTCCACCGCTTTGATGAGGACCTTTTTGAGTTCTTCCCGACGCAGGGCATCCTCTTCCTCACCATAAACCTGGGAAAGAAAGACCATCGAATAGCCGTGGCCATAGGTGTAATGGTAATCGTTCTTGTACCCGATCAGCCCGTTCGGCTGGCTCATTTCCAGCAGGTAATCGACGGCATTCTGAATGTTGCGGGCGTACTTCCCACGTGTTGTCGTCGAGCCTTCGGCCAGCAGGGCATTACCGGCGAGTGCCGTCATCGCGACCCGGTACTGGCCCCCATTGGCTTCCCAGTAGCCCTGTCGACGTTGTTCCCGAGCCAGGTATTCCAGTGCGTTCGAAACGGCCTTCTGGTACTTGGGATCGCGGTTCTTGGCGAAGGTGGAGTCCGCTCCACACAGTGTCAACCAGACTGAGAAAAGGATTCCGATCAGAGTTTTGTGCATTGAAAACTCCCTCTGTTCAGAGGAAAAGGTACCCTCTCGATCTGAGCGGGTAAAAACGCTGCAGGCTCCTGAGTCGTCAGCGAGACGTTCTGACTCAGGAGAGTCTGCAGATTCTTCAGGTAATTATTTTTCAACCCATTCAACAGGTTGAGGTTCAATCTCATCATTGGGGCGGTTGCCGGCATCGGCACGGCCGCTGCCTTCCAGACGACTGATGGCCCGGACGGTCATATCATGATCGCAGAGGATCTGACAGCTCAGGCGGCAACCGGTCACTTCGCGGGCTTCCAGGGTGTTTTTCTCAGCGACCGTCATTTTGTCTGGTTCACCTTCGATGAACTCAACCCGACATGTCGTACAGCGTCCCGCCCCACCGCAGGCATGTAATTGATCGATCTGGGCATCGTCCGTCAGGGCTAAAACCAGTCGCTTGCCTGGTTCCACATCGAATTCTCCTACATTTTCTACTGTCAGTTTTGGCATTAGATCCTCAATTTACGGTGGTGATTAAAATCAAAATTCATCATGAACTGATACGTGTTAACAGATTACTATATTACGAATTATATGCATTCTGTTTGATGATAACAGGGGAGAATTCCTAGGTTGGCATCACAAATTCGTGTTCCGGGTGGGAAACCGTCAGTACCGGGCAGGGGGCTTTGCGGACCACTTTCTCTGCGACGCTTCCCAGCAGCATATGCTTGAGGCCGGTGCGCCCGTGGGTGCCGATCACAATCAGATCGATTTCCTGCTCTTTGGCATACCTGATGATCTCCAGAAAGGCTGGTCCCACACAGACCTTGCGGACGACATTGAGATCCTCTGATCCGGGAAGCCCCGGCATCTCTTCCAGCTGCTTTTCTGCCAGGCTCTGCATATCAGCCACCAGGTCATTCATGGAGGTCCCCATCATATTGGGTTCCGGAAACATGGCAACCGCATCCTGTACTACGTTCAGCAAGTGTAATTCGGCTCCAAAACGTTTGGCTAATTCACATCCATAGAGCAGAGCGTGCTGCCCGAATTCACTGAAGTCAGTGGGAACAAGAATTTTTTTTAGATCGATCATCGGTTTACTCCTCGTGGCTCCATTTCATGATCAGAACGATTACATCCTCTATTGTAATCAATATCCCCGGGCAATGCCGATACCGGCTGGCTCTCTTATCAGAAATTCATCAGATCCCGTCAGATGGATAAAACCGGCAGCCCTGAAAAAAGGGGAAGAACTGCTACAACCGGACCAACTGTTTTTTCTGTCTGATTCTGAACAACCGATTTGATCCGTGTGACTTAGCAGGTACAGATCAGTTACAGGTTATACGACCGTTAGAGCTCAAAAAATAGATTTATCAATCACGACACTTGCATTTATGAGAAATCGTTTTTCCAAGAATAAACGGCGGGCGGTTGCAGCGATTCTAATCGTTTCAGCACTTTCCGCTGGCAGGTCGTGACCAGTTAAACCGATTTTGATTGCGTGTGCCATACCACATTCTGATTGTTTGTCAAACACCTATTGTGGTTTTTTCAAATTGCCCGCCACACGGGATGCAACGAGGAACTCAACATGTCACTGCCATATTCGAAATCGATTTCATTAGCACTCTGTCTGTCCACCATGACGGGGTTATATGGCTGTCAGTACGCAAAAGAGAAGGTCTATCAGCAGGCAGCCCGCTCCGGAGCTGACTATGACATTGAGACGTTCACCGAAAAGGAACCGCTGCCGCGCTACCAGAGCCCAAGTCGTTACCTGAGCGAACCTGCTCCGGCTCCCGTAGATGATTCGTTCCCCCCGGCAGCACCGCCCAGTATGATTCCACCCCAGCCGGAAAAGGCAGCCAACGAACGGGTTTCTTATATCCTGAGAACGTCGCAGGAAGAAGAGGTCGAGGATCAGGAATACTTCAAATCGATGTTCGATTCGGAACCGGTTGAGCCAGCCGAGAAACACCTCGGACTGGTACCCCATTATTCCACAGTATCCAGTTCTGTTTCCCGCAAGGTGAAGCAGATGAATGGCAAAGTGAAAGATTTCTACTCGAAAATGAAATCACACGTCAAAACGCCAGACTGGGTACGCAAGGTTTCCGGCAGCTACGTGGAAGTGACGGAGACAGAAGTCATTTCTGAAGGGATGTCCTGTATCGAAGCGGCGCCTTTCCCACAAGAGGTGCTGATGGAATCAGAGTCGATCGATCTTGAGCCAACTCCAGGGTATCCCGCACCACAACTGCCGGCTCATTCCCTGCCTGAACCGCCTCAGAAACTGCAGCCTCAGCCCGAACTCAAATCGCAACAGCTTCCGCAACTGCCCCCGCCGGGAGAAGCGACAAAATGGGATGAATCCTGGCGGGTCTCTGCAACTTTGGAGCAGTTGCCCGTGAAAGATTATTCAACACTGGATGACCAGATCGAAATGTGGCCGTATTCTCAACAGCGGATGCAGCAGGCCAAAAAGTTTGATTTCAAGACCGCGACCCCGGTCTCCGCACCACGCACTCTGGAAACTCAACCGGAACTGAATCACCCCCGGGAACTGACCGTACCTTCCATGATCTCACAGGAAGAAGCGGCTCCCGTCCGGAAAATTAACTGGAGCGAATAGAGCCGATCGGTCGCTCATCTCACGCAGGTTCAGAGCACCTCGCGTTGACTTTAGAATCCTGACCTTAAGGGGGATCATAGCCCCCCGGATGAAAGGGATGACAACGGCAGATACGCAATATACCTTTTACGGAGCCTTTCATGGCTCCGTATTTTTTTACAGCTTCAATGAAATAGGCGCTGCAGGTCGGGTGGAAGCGACACTGTTTTCCTATCAGGTGGCTGAGGGTCATCTGGTAGATGCGAACCAGGCCAATAAGAATCATGGCCGGCAGTTGATAGAGAAATCGGCCAATGCTGTTTAGCGTGGCTTTCATGGGCTTTCAACTGCTGGCAGACGTTGGTCCAGTTTCCGTGTCAGACGCTGGAAGGACTGCTGATACGCTTTCAGGTCCCCATCTACATCAGGACGCGGGATCGCGATCAGATCCAGGTTTGTCGGTAACCGATGACGGATCAGGCGAAATGCTTCCCGCAGCAGTCTTTTCTTTCTGGCCCGCAGGACCGCATTCCCGTTTTTTTTAGAAACACTGACCCCCAGCCGACTGTGTCCCAGTGAGTTGCGAATCGCAAACAACAGCAGATTCTGATCTCCGGCCCGCTGGCGCGCTTCGTAGATCGCAGCAAAGTCCTGCTGACTGCGAATCCGGTTTGTAGGAGGGTGGCCGTATTGTTTCAAGAGAATTTCTGCCTGCCGACACGCGGCTGATATATCAGGATTGAGGCGGATCTTTTTCAACTGTCGCCGATTTGTCTTCCGTTTCGCTTTCCGATTCTTCCGTCGGAGGCAGATGTCTGGCGTGCGACTGTGGCGGATACGGTCTTCTGATCATCGTTCGCACCGAGTGTCCGAACAGGGATGTGAAGATCAGAATTCCGATTCCTGCCCCTGCCAGAATCCAGACCACCAGAATCATGACACCCAGTTCCCGGGGGCGTTCGTCTTTTTTCTCCTCCTCGGAGTTCGCGTCCTCTGAAGTGGAACCTGCGGGCAGATCGACATCAGCCTGCTTCATTTCTTCGACCGTTGCCGAACCCGCTTCCGGGGTCTGGGCCGGTAGTGCTGTTGAGGTCAGCAGCACGCAAGCGACGGTCAGGCAGATGATCAGCAGTGAGTGAGTGGCTGGATGCCCGGTTTTCCTCGGGATGACGTTCATCGGGATCACCATACTTTCGAACGGGGATTATCGTGTTTCAGTTGCTGCAGTTGTTCGTAGAGTTCTTTTTCCTGATCACTCAGGTCTTTGGGGGCCACGATTTTGATCGAGCAGATCTGGTCACCCGGTTGTTTGGTTTTCTGATTTGTGATTCCCTTACCTCGTAGTCGCAATTTGCTACCACTGGATGTACCGGCGGGAATTGTCACCGTGACTTCCCCTTCGGAAAGAGTCGGAACATCAACTTTCGCTCCGAGGGCCGCTTCGGTCAGAGTGATGGGAACTTCCAGCAGCAGATTACTACCGTCCCGCTTGAAATAGGGGTGACTGCCGACCTTAAGAGTGATCAGTAAATCGCCGGTGGGACCACCGTGAACCCCGGGGCCTCCCTGACCACTGAGTCTGATGACGGAGCCATTATCGACGCCCGCCGGGATTTTGATTGTCAGTCGTTCGGTAGAACTTCCCCGCTGTACGCTGATTTCATGCTGTCCGCCAACTGCAGCCAGATGGAAAGGAATCTCAATCTGCAGACGTTTCGATTCCCCTTTCTGCGGACGGGGCTGAGAACGCTTGGCACCACGAAACGCACCGCCAAACAGGTCACCCAGATCGATGCCTCCTCCGCCGAACAGATCCTCGAAGTCAACGGGGCCACCTCCTCCGCCTCCGGCCTGATAGTAACCTCCGCCACCACCACCCTGGCCGGCATGCTGGAATGCGTGGCCGAACTGGTCGTACTGTTTGCGTTTATTCTCGTCGCGCAAGACCTCGTAGGCTTCCTGGACTTCCTTGAATTTCTGATCAGCGGTTTTATCGTCCGGAGCCATATCGGGATGATACTTACGGGACAGTTTGCGGTACGCTTTCTTGATTTCATCTGCAGAAGCGCTGCGGGAAACTCCCAGGATCTCGTAATAATCGCGTTTACTCATGGTTTTTTTATTCGTACTGGCTCCCAGAGGATATTAGCAGGGGTGAGTCCTGGCCTCTGGTGAGTATCTGAAAACACTGACACTAAACGAATGCTCTTAGTGAGAATCAGGGCCGAAGTCACACACTTCAACTGATTCCGTTCTGGCAGCATTCTACGTTTGATTTTAGCTGGTTTTCAAGTTTGCTTCGTCTATAACTCCTTATAATCAGTCCTTTTATTTAAAGAATACGAATGAAATTCATTCATTGCTGGAAACGATCTGCATAGAATGCCTGTACTGTCTGAAGTCAGGGATGTTGTTTGAGACTGGAATACTGCCTGCATGCTGAAATTTGCCTTTCGAAACCTGCTGAGCCGCTCACTGAGATCGTTTCTTTGTTTGATGGGGTTAACCATTGCCATCGCAGGCATGGTAGGCCTGTTCTCCATCGCGGGGGGACTGGAAAAGACGGTCGCCCAGACATTTGGGAAGATTTCAGGTATTGTAGCCATGCAGCCCGGGGCCCCCATCCCCCTGTTCTCACGGGTTCCCCGCGCCTGGGGGGAAGAAATCAAAACGATCCCCGGGGTGGCCATTGTGAATCCGGAAATCTGGTCGCGGGTCAATATCATCGATGGGAAACCGGTGGTGAGTCCTCCCCGCTTCCTGTTTGGAACCGATCTCCCGACCCGCACCCGGCTCAAACATGGTATCTACCGGGATTCTATTTACGCAGGCCGCTTCCTCGATCTTAACGATCAGGGAAAATTGAACGCGGTCATCAGTCGCCAGATTGCCGAACAGCATGAGAAACAGGTGGGAGATACGATCGAGGTGAATGGTCAGAATCTCCAGATCATCGGGCTCTATGAAACAGACTCCATACTGCTGGATGTCGCCATTATTCTGGATATTAATGTGGTTCGTGAAATCACCCGTTTTGATCCGGACAGTGTCAGTTGTTTCTATATCGAGCAGACCGGCGAGATAAAAAACGATCCGCTCGTTGAATCGATAAAAGACCAGTTCCGGGATCGTGAACTGGCTTCCTGGCAGCCCGCTTCACTGGCACTGGCCAATGGCTCGTCTTCCAATCTACTCAAGGATCTCATGCAGAGCCTCGATCAGGGACTGAAGGGCAATCCTCCTGCTGAACCGAAACAGAACGAGGCCGAGGTTCCAGTGAAAAAACAGTCTGCGAAATCGACCGATGCCAACATTAAGAATGCAGAGCAGGAATCTCCGAGTGCCCTGGAAGTCCGGGCGGCTGCGGACTGGGGAGATCGTCTGGAAACTTTTACCGCCGATTTGGATATCTTTCTGGGACTGCTGACAGGCATCGGTGTGTTGATTGCCATGCTGAGCATCATCAATACGATGTTGATGAGCGTGATGGAGCGGATTGTTGATTTCGGAATTCTGAAGGCCAATGGCTGGTCCAATCGGGATGTAATGCTGCTGATTACTGCAGAGAGCTCGTTACTGGGCGTTGTTGGCGGTGTTCTGGGTGGAATCCTGGGGCTGATCGCGATTGCAATCGTCAACTGGAAGTTCGCAGACCAGGTTCACCTCTATGCCAGCCCGGGGTTGTTACTGTTTGGCGTGTTCTTCAGCACCAGCCTGGGAATTCTGGGCGGCCTGTATCCCGCCTGGTGGACCACCAGGATGACGCCCATCGATGCGATTCGACGCGGTTAAGCTGACATCAAAGAAATGACTTGTAACAGAGAGTGAGTAGAGAAATCATGATTGAAGTGCGAGATGTCACGAAAGTTCATCAGAGTGGTGAAACCGAAGTCCATGCACTTCGCGGCGTGAGCTGTCGATTCCCCGGTCACACATTTTCATTCATCCTCGGGCCCTCTGGGAGTGGCAAGAGCTCTCTGCTCTATCTGATGGGGGCACTCGACTCACCTACCAGCGGCGAGGTCTTCGTCCAGAACCGTTCCCTGGCAGCCCTCTCTCAAAGTGAACGCGATACGTACCGGCGGGAGAAGGTAGGCTTTGTCTTTCAAAACTTCAATCTACTGAAGAACCTGAATGCCCTGGAAAACGTGCTGGCTCCCTATTTGCCTCAGGGAGTGACTGCCGAACAGAAAGAGCGGGCGCGGGAGTTACTAAAGCAGGTGGGATTGGAGCAGCGGATCACACATCGGCCGAATCAGCTTTCCGGCGGGGAACAGCAGCGGGTGGCGATTGCCCGGGCTTTGCTCAAGCGGCCATTGTTGATTTTGGCAGACGAACCGACGGGCGAACTGGATACCCAGACCGGCGCGGAGATATTCAGTTGCCTCAGGCAGATGAGTGAGCAATATAAAACGACGGTGGTGATCGTCACTCATGACGAACGCTACATCAGGGAATCAGATCATATTCTCCGTCTGCGTGATGGCAAGCTTGCCCACGATCATCAGGCGGAAGCATTGTCGACTGACGCTTCATAAAAACATTCAGCTGCGATACCGGAGGATCGCAGCTGAATGGTGCAATCGAAACATTTGACGCTGCTTACGATTGGTTGAGTCAATTTCTGTGCCGGGGAAGCTCAGACGGTATCAATTTTCCCATCGTGCGATTTGCGAAATCCCGGTCCCGCTTCTTCCGGGGGAGTCGCATAGACATTCAGGCGGACCAGTTCCAGGTCGGCCAGATGTCCTTCGATGGTGATATAGGCTGAAGCCGGATCGCATGTGCTTTGGGCTTCAATCTGTTCGAGGAAGTTAAAATGGAATCGGTTCACAGATTCGAACCGGTCGAGCAGCTGCAGCAGGTCGAACTGAAAGCTGGCGGCGATAAATTGACCGTCCCGTTCACCACCGACAATTTCGGTGCTGCCCAGGAAGAGGCCCACTTCCCAGCATTCTTCGGTGAACTGACAATCAAAACCGACGCGACCGACTTCTTCATAGGGGTTAAAGATATCGGCAACTTCGTCGACAAAGCTGTTGAGCCATAAGGGGCGACAATTCAGATTCATAGATTCCGAATTGAAGTTTTCCATCTGTTTCATCAGGTGTTGAATCGGCAAGTGTGAATGGGCCAACGTTGTTTCTCCGTCTCAATCTTCTGGGGGTCTCTGGGGAAGAAGTATTATGCACTCTCTCAGGTGTTGCAATTGGGGGTTGTAGTGTTAAGTATCGGGGAATTCACAAGAAAGACCACACAACAATTCTGTTCTTCGTGGGAGATGAGATGCTTCGAGTGTGCGTGGGTGCAAAATTGCCGAAGCGGACTGTCGCACCATTCCCGCTATCTGCCGGGGCCGTACTGATCAGTCCGATTGTGTTGCCTTCTCAGGGCCCGGCTCAAGTTCGATTATGTCGTATTGCCCGGGGGAAAAATCACTGAATTTGTGATTTGCGTCATTTGCTACTGAAGTTGAGCCAAATTCAAAAAATTCAGCGGGAAACAACGAAATTACAGGGTCAGCTGCCAGGGCCGATTCTGGCTACAGTGGGCCGGGCCAGTGGTTTGACACTGTCTCCCCGTCTTCTAAAATGGATCGATTCAAATGAAGCCCACCGGGGCAGGCTGAGAGTCCATCAGCTGGTATGCCCGCAGTTAAATCAATAAGTGTTGATGAGTTCGGAAGGAATAAGGTTCACAGTGGAAGATGCCGTTCGTAAAGCAGCCGTCCTGATTGAAGCGTTAAGCTGGATTAGAAGATTTCGAGGACGCTACGTGGTCATCAAACTGGGGGGCAGTGCTCTCGAAGAAGAGGCCGCTGTCAAAAGTTTTTTGACCGATGTCATCTTCATGCGCACGGTGGGCATGTATCCGATCCTGGTACATGGTGGCGGAAAAGCGATCAGCCAGGCCATGAATGAAGCCGGCATCGAACCTCATTTCGTGAACGGACGGCGCTATACGGATGAGAAAACTCTGGAAATCGCGACCAGCGTCCTGGCGAACCAGATCAGTGAATCACTGGCCCAGGAGATCCGCGCCCAGGGAGCCCAGGCGGAACCCCTGCATTTTGGCACCCGTAACTGTCTGCTGGGTGAGCAACTGACACTACAGGCCGAGGATGGCAGTCCCATTGACCTGGGACATGTGGGCTACGTCAATGATATCGATCAGGATCTGCTGGCTGAGGTTTGTCAGTCCGATGCGATTCCGGTGATTCCCTCGGTCGCCCTGGATGCTTCCGGACAGAAGCTGAATGTGAATGCAGACACGGCTGCCGCAGCCCTGGCCCGGATTCTCAAAGCGGAAAAGCTGGTCTTTCTCAGCGATGTACCAGGAATATTCCTGGATCGACACGATCCGGGGACACTGGTATCCCATCTGGAAACAGAACGCTGCCGGGCTCTGATTAAAGATGGCACGATCGAATCCGGAATGGTTCCCAAGGTCGACGCCGCCCTGGAGGCCCTGGCCAGCGGTGTGGGCAAAGTGCACATAGTAGATGCCCGACTGCCCCACTCGATTCTGCTGGAAATTTATTCTGATAGAGGGATCGGAACGGAAATCGTTAAATAGCGTCTCGGTTCACTCATCCACTGATTCCAGAACTGGCTTGACCGCTTCGACCGGAGCGGTTGTCTCGAACTTGATTTCCGGATGGCGAATTCTGCCGCCCCAGTGAGCTGCCACGCTCCAGAAGCCTGCGAGAGCCAGGGTGCCGACAATGATGACCGTGCGTTGCCAGTGTGGGACAGTTTCTCCCTGAAAACCCTGGATCAGTGCATTGCCGACGACCATCGAAAGTACGACCATCGCCAGCAGACAGGAGCGAGCCAGGACCGCGTGAAATTCCACGGTTTCCTGATCCAACTGATACTGTTCTCCCAGCAGCTCGTATGCGGGGGGGCCTGAAAAGTAAGCCACGGTCGCCAGCAGGAGCACGGAGAGCAGCAGCCAGCAGCTGATTTTAAACAGTCGTTCATCACGAAAGTGGGCTGACAACAGGAACAGAATTAACAGCCCCCAGCAACCGACAACAGGAATATGGACTGTCATCAGATGAAGATGAGCTGCGTTCATTTCCGACCTGTCTCAATCGCTTTGCTGGGATCGACGCCTTTATCGACCTGGCTGTAATCGAGTTCACTGCCCCCCATACTGTGCGGGATGAGATAACAGACCGTCATGACAATCGCTGCGGTAAACACGACGACGCGATGCAGAGCCGTGGTTTTCTTCTGGGGATTCAACCCGATCACTGAGCAGGCAAAGACCCAGGCCAGAAACATGAACAGCATTTTATTGTCGGTCCAGTCACCGCCGAGGGGGAACCCGGTCCAGTATTCACCGAAGGCATACTTTTGTACAAGAGGACCCAGGATCATCCCACCCACGGTCATACCGCACAGAGTAAGCCACGCCAGTTGTCGCATGTTGTAAGGGGCGAACAGGGCTGCCAGTCCGGTACGCATGCCAAGCAGAATCGAAAAAATCATCAGAGTCACATGCGGAATCAATACCCCATCAGGGACGGGATCTTTAAAGCGGATGACGACGTTCGAATCCTGAGTCGGGGGAAACCGGCGTTCCTGGCCTTCCAGATTGGCCTCGATGTAGTATTCGAGCTTACCTGCAGCCGGCTGTTTGGGCAGGGGGGCTTCCAGCTGATAACGCTTGTCTTTTTCGACAGCCTGCATCGGAACAGCCGTGAATTCGTCGTCGGTCCGAAAGCGTTTATAATACAGTGTGCCTGAGGGGGGCTGTTCCTGATTCTGCTCGACCGGCAGTTCCACCATTGCGTCGCTGGTCGATTCGTGGGTACGGATCAATTTGGCGACGATGTCTCCCGTCACCTCAACTTTCATGGGATAGGTAGGGCCAGTTGCACGCTGGTAAATCATCGCAGAAGCGGCCAGAACAAATGCCAGGAACCAGAGTCCGGTCCGTTTGAGCAGTCGGATACTCTCTTGGGGAGGCAGCTCTTCTGTAACACCTTGATCTGTCTCGGGTTCGGGTTGAACAGATTCCTGATTTTCTTCCATGGGAGTCCCTTTTTCTCAATCATTGTGAATCTTCTACTCGTAGTGTCTTATAAGCGGACCACGATTGCAATTCTATACCGGGTCTCGGTACGATCAAAAATATAGAATTGTAACGATCCTGCCTGTTAACGTCTCACCTGTCAGAAATAGCCCGATACGACCTGCTGCGAAATCAAATATGTTCACGCGCGTTGCTCACTCCCCGTTTCTCTCTGCCCCTGACAGGAAACCGTTCCGGTTTGCTCGACTGCTCGGACTGATCTGCCTGACGCTGCTGTCGGGGCTCTGGTTTTCTGAGAAAGCCGAAGCGCATCCCATTTCGGTCAGCCAGGAAAACGTCTATGTCACGCGGGAAAAAGTGGTGATCTCGATGCAGATTTATGTCGAGGATCTCTACTTCTTTCAAAAGCTGGAACCGGATAAAGAGAACATTGTCTCCCAGAAACAAATCAAAGAGGCGATCAAAAAGCACAAACAGTTTCTGCTGGATCGTCTGCTGGTGCGGGACATCAACGGTGAGCGGCTCAAGGGAAAAGTCGTCTCGGTCGACGATTCTTCGGTCTCCTCTAAAGGGGTGGCCATGAGTGACCTGATGGCCTTCACGCTGGATTTCCAGCTGGAGTATCCACTCAAAGAGCCCCCAGAGTTTTTGACGTTCAGCCAGCAACTCGTCGATTCAAATGCAGGCTTTCCTGCCATGGTTCAGTTTAATCTGAAGCAGGAAGGATCGGAGACTCCCTATTCCGTCTCAATGAAACCCCGCGAGCCCCAGACGATTCGCTTCAACTGGGATCACCCGCCGCTGGCTCCGGATGCCTCGGAGGAAGACTGGCAGAAGTGGTTGAAAGAACGTCGTGAAGAGACGCTGGGGATTACGAGTTATGGTACCGTTTACTCGTTTCTCTACATCGAGGATTTTGAAATCCGTCACGAAATTCTGATTCCGCTGGCGACGTTGGAGTCATTCTTCACACTGGAACGCAAGGATGAAGATTTTCTGTCTGTCGCGGAACAGGAAGCATCGCGCGACACGATCGAGGAATTTTTTGCCAAAGCGAATCCGATCGAGATTGATGGAATTGTCGTGAAGCCGGTGATCAGCCGCCTCGACTTTTACGGACTGGATTTCAAGGATTTCGCGAAACCGGTGGAGAAGAAGCGGGTCAGCGTTGCGAATGCCCGCGTAGGCATCATCTTGACATACAGTACCAAGGGGACTCCCGACAAAGTCAAGGTGACCTGGGATATGTTCAACCGCAGTGTGTGGAGCGTGGAATCTGTCTGCTTCGCATTCGACAAAGCTTACAAGCCGATCTTTTCCAAGCTGGAACGAAACAGCGAATTTGTGTGGACCAATCCGGGACGCAAAGTCAGCCTGGAGGTCAATCCGGTAGAAGTCGCTCTGCAGCCGCGGACACAGTGGTCGGTCTCGATGCTGACTGCAGGGGGATTATTTCTCTGCCTTCTTCTGGCATTAAGTTTGATCAGCCAACGTCAGAGGCGGAAATCGACTTATACCATGCTGGCCATTTTACTGGTGGTGAGTCTGCTCTGCTGGCCGGTCTCCCGTGTGACTTTTGCCAGTCCCCTGGAACCGGTTCCGCATGTGTCGGCAGAAAAAGCAGAAACGGTTTTCAAAACCCTGCACAAAAATATTTATCGCTCTTTTGACTATCACACCGAGAGCGATATCTACGATGCACTCGCCAAGAGTGCCGATGGTTCTTTTCTGGAGACACTTTATCGGCAGATTAACCAGAGCCTGAAAATGCAGGAGCAGGGGGGCGCGGTAGCGCGGGTAACCGACGTGCAATGGAAGACCATCGAACCCCAGGCAGGTACCACAGCAGATTCAACCCCGCCAGCTGATGAGCGTAGCTTCGCGGTTCAGTCGACCTGGACGGTCTCGGGCACTGTGGAGCACTGGGGGCACATCCATACCCGCACCAATCGCTATCAGGCCGTTTTCTATCTGCAACCGGTGGAAGGAGTCTGGAAACTGACGGGCATGAATCTGCTCGATCAGGAACGTCTGCCGTTTGAAACCGGTTTGCGGGAAGTCAAGATCGAAGAAGTTAAGCCGGAACCTGAACCCGACAGAAAAAAATCGCGCAAAGGCAAGACTACTAAATCCTCGGATTCGAGTTCCTCATGATTCAGATCAGACAGCTCAAGTTTGGCTATCCGGAATCGAGTTTTCGGTTAAATATCCCTGAGCTGGAGATTCAGGATGCGGAAAAAGTCGCCGTCATTGGTCCCAGCGGCTGCGGCAAAACGACCCTGTTGAATCTGATCTCCGGGATTCTGATTCCAGATCATGGTGAGTTGACCGCGGGTGATGTCGATTTGCGTACTCTTAATGACAGTCAGAGACGAGCCTATCGCATTTCTCAAATCGGCTTTGTCTTTCAGGAATTTGAGCTGATCGATTATCTCAATGTCCGGGAAAATATCCTGCTGCCTTATTATATCAATCAGACTCTGAAGCTGGATGAAAGCGTGCAGGCACGGGCACGTGATTTGGCTGCCTCGATGCAGATCGAGCAGTACCTCAATTCACGCATTGATCAGATTTCCCAGGGAGAACGTCAGCGGGTTGCGATCTGCCGGGCACTGTTGACTCAACCTCAGATCCTGCTGGCCGATGAGCCGACCGGAAATCTGGATCCGGCCAACAAACGCCTGATCCGGGATCTGCTGCTGGAGCATGCCACCCGGACCAACGCCATACTGATTATGGTGACTCATGATGATCGCCTGCTGGACGAGTTCGACCGGACGATTGACATTGAGCGTTTTCATGAAATGGTGAAAACGGCATGAATGGGATTCTGCGTCTCACATTACGCTATCTGGCGTATAACAAACTCAAAACAGTCACATTGATTCTATGTGTGACGCTGGCGGTGCTGCTGCCGGTCCTGCTGCACTTCGCTGTCAGCTGGTTCGAGCAGGATCTGCACTCCCGCGCTATAGCCACTCCTCTGGTGGCGGGTGTGAAAGGCAGCCGCTTCGATCTGGCTCTACAGAGCATGTATTTCAGTCGGGCAGATCTGGAACCGACTAATATGCAGGCCGTGGAAACCATTCAGGAATCGGGTTACGCCATGCCGATTCCGCTGGCAGTCCGGTTTACTGCGCAAGACGCACCAGTCGTGGGAACTTCGCTCGATTATTTCGAATTTCGAAAGCTGAAGTTAGCTCAAGGAACCAGCCTGAAACGACTCGGGGACTGTGTATTGGGCGCCAGCATCGCTGAGCGTTTGCAGTTGAAACCCGGCGACAGCCTGATGTCCGATCCGTTGAATGTGTTCGATCTGTCGGGGAATTACCCGTTGAAAATGCGGGTGGTGGGAGTGCTCGAGCGTGCCCATTCGCCAGATGACGAAGCTGTGTTTGTGGATTTGAAAACGGAATGGATCATTTCCGGAATCGGTCACGGCCATCAGACTATTAATGCAGAGACCAGCAAAGATCTGGTGCTCGGACAAAAGGACCAGCAGACTGTGGCTAATGCGGCGGTACCTCAATTCAATGAAGTGACCGATGAAAATCTGGCATCGTTTCACTTCCATGGGGACACTGGTACTTTCCCGGTATCGTCGATCATCGTGGTACCCAACGATGCCAAATCAGAGGTCCTGCTGCTGGGCATGTATGACTCTAAGGATGCCGATGTGCAGATGATTCGGCCTGTAGTAATTGTAGATGAACTGTTACAGGTTGTGTTTCGTGTTAAGCAGCTGTTTGACGTGAATACGTTCCTGGTTTCGTTCTCTGTGGGGCTGCTGCTGGTGCTGGTGTTTACGTTGTCCTTGCGTCTCCGTCGTCGCGAACGACAGACGATGTTTCAACTGGGCTGCAGTCGTTCGGTGATCTGGAAACTGCAACTGACCGAAGTGCTCTTGATTCTGGTCAGCAGTCTGGTTCTGGTGTTATGTATTACAGCTGTCGTGCGAGTGTATGCCGAACAGCTGCTGCGAATATGGATTATTGATTGAGTCTGATGATGCGAAAATATGCCCTGTGGTTTGTACTGTCCCCACTGATATTGTTGTCTGCCTGTGAGTCAAAAGAGAGTTCGCCAACCGGGGAGACAGCAGCTGACGCACCCCCTGTCGTTGTGGTCGTCAATTACCCGCTGGAATTCATCGTGGACTCACTGGCTGGTTCGGAAGTCAAAGTTCTGAATCCAGTTCCCCCCGGCGCAGACCCCGAAACCTGGATTCCCGACGATGAAGTCGCAGAAACGATCCAGCGGGCAGAACTGATTATCACGAATGGGGCTGATTTTGCTGACTGGGTGAAAAAGCTCTCTCTCCCACGATCGAAGGTTCTGAGGACATCGTTGTCACTCAAAGATGCGCTGGTGACAGTTCCTGATTTTGAAGTTCACAGTCATGGCACTGGAGGAGCACATTCCCATGCGGGTACTGTCGCGTTTTTCTGGCTCGATCCCAATCTGATGTACCGACAGGCGGAAGCCATCGCTCAACGACTGACAAAGTTGAACCCTGCTGACAAGCAGCAGATTGAGTCCCGACTACTCAAGTTCAAGGAATCGCTCGCGCCACTCAATCAGCAGCTCGATCAGATGAAAGCCGATTATTCGGGACGGCACTGGTTTTCCCGGCGTCCCGTCTATCAATACTTGGCCCGGAGGTGCGGCTGGGAAATGTTTCACCTGCACTGGAAACTCGGGGCAGAGCCCACTGAAGGCGAGTGGGAACAGATGCAAACCCTTAAGAAGGAACATCAGATTTCAGGTGTCCTCTGGGAACGGTCCCCGGGTAAAGACCTGCGTGAGAAATTGGATGCGCAGGGCCTGAATTCATTCGTCCTCAACCCGCTGACCACAAAACCGGCAAAGGGAGATTATCTCACCGTGATGCAGGAGCAGCTGTCACAACTGGCACAGTTTCTGAAATCAAATCAGCCGGTCTCCACCGAAGAAAAGAATCCCAAGTAATTGGTATATCTATGTTTTGAGACTGTACGAATTCTGCCTTTCTCAGAGGTCTCAGGACTCGTAAACCCGAAAACAGACGGGATCGGCCACCAGAACTTGATTGGGCCAATTACTACGACTGCTGCATTTATACTGAATTTCTGTTTCCGGTTCGCTGGATTTCGGGTTGAGTTCAGTTGAGGGAGTAGGAAGTACCGATGTAAGGTATATAATGTGGATAAATCACTGTTTTGAGATGATGGATCACGACCTGTTACGATAACCCGAAAGGTTTTAATGATGCAAACAGCTTTACAGGTTTTGGACCGGGAATACCTCGAAGCCCGCTGTGCCCTGCTGGAACTGGCTGCGGCCCTGGATCGCGTTGATCGCGCTCACGATCATGAAGAAGCGGCCAACAATTTTCAGGATTCCCGTCTGGACCAACTGAATCAGGCAATCAAGATCTTGAGCGAAGAAAGTCACCTGCCAAATCGATCGGAGCGTCTGCTGCTGCTTTTCTCCGACCTGGACTGATTCTCCAACGTTCTTCCTCCCCGCCATTTAATGATCTAAATTTTCAGCGAGACGAATATGCAAATCATCCAACCTCATTATCATGCGATCGCCCGAACAGCCCAGGACTATGAACGGATGGCAATGTCCGGTGTCGTAGCCGTTGCTGAGCCTGCTTTCTGGGCCGGCTTTGACCGTCTGTATCCGGAAACCTTTGTGGATTACTTCCGCCAGATCAGTGAATTCGAACCAACCCGTGCCGCTGAATATGGCATTAAGCATTACTGCTGGGTTGCCGTGAATCCCAAGGAAGCTGAAAACCCGACATTGAGTCACGAAGTGCTCAAGCACATGCCGGAATTCTACGAAAAGCCGAACGTGCTGGGCGTGGGAGAAATCGGTTTCCATAAGACAACCAAGAATGAAGAAGAGATCTTCGAAGCCCAGGTCGAGCAGGCGATCAAATATGATCAGCTGATTCTGATTCATACGCCTCACCTGCAGGACAAAGTCCGCGGAACCAAGCGGACCCTGGAAGTCCTGGCGCACATGAACGTCAATCCGGAACGGGTCTGGATCGACCATGTCGAAGAACACACAATCCGCGAACCGCTGGAAGCGGGCTACTGGGTCGGCTTCACTCTCTATCCTATTACCAAGTGCTCGCCCAAACGGGCCTGTGACATGCTCGAAATGTATGGTCACGAACGAATCCTGGTGAACTCCTCAGCTGACTGGGGACCCAGTGATCCCTTTACCCTGCAGCAGTGTGTCGTGCAGTACCGGGCACGCGGCTACTCGGTTCAGGATGCGATCGAAATCTTCCACAACAATCCGGCGCGATTCCTGGGACAGAATCCCAAATTCGATATCAAGCCGATTCAACTGGAAACAATCGAAGAAGAAATTACAGATATGGTCTAAAACGACCGGATCTCGGAAAGAAATAAACAGGAGTCGGGTTCATGCTCGACTCCTGTTTTGCTGCGCGGATCTCAGAATCGCGCCTATTTCTTCTTCGGGCGAAAAGCGACCAGACGCTCCTCATCGGTCTCCAGAAAGGGACCTTCCAGCAGGTCGATACAATACGGGACAGCCGGAAAGACAGCATCCAGGCATTCCTGGATCGCCTTGGGCTGACCAGGCAGATTGATGATCAACGTCCCACCTCGGATCACGGCGGTCTGCCGGGAGAGAATGGCGGTTGGTACTTTTTCGAGTGAGACCTTCCGCATCAGTTCTCCAAAGCCGGGCATCTCTTTTTCCGCGACTGCGAGTGTCGCTTCCGGCGTGATGTCCCGTCTGGCAGGACCGGTTCCGCCAGTCGTTACGACCAGGCAGCACTGCTCTTGATCACAAAGCTCGATCAGAGTCTCTGTGATTGTGGAGAGTTCATCAGGAATAACGCGTGCCTCAGGCGTCCAGTCGCTGGTCAGGACTTCTTTCAGATACTCGTGGATCGCCGGGCCACCCCGGTCTTCATACTCACCTCGACTGGCGCGATCGGATACTGTCACAATTCCTATTCTGGCTGTCATTTATTATCGATCTGAAAAGAGAGCAATAAGGAAACTCAGGTCTCAAACACGTAACTACCTGACTGCTGGATTATAACGCTTCGTGGACTGAATTTAAAAAGAGATTGCTTGCTAAACAGACTTTTAAACCTACTTATTCCGTTGTGACAGTACTGATCAGCCAGCTGATTCAGGGAGACGTCTTTAGATGATGTTTATGTTCGCTGAGACTGTAATCAACGGAAACTTTGTTTTCTTGAAAGACCTCATCACGCTGTTGAATTAATTGAATGGCTGCATGATTTCGGGAGATGACACCCGGTTGTGGGTACAGGCCGCCGCCGATGACAAGTGCGACCAGGATCAGAATGGCGACATGTTCTGGAACCCGTGCCCGAAGCGATATGGACGCCGAATGGTGTGTTCCCGTAAAGACCCGAAAGTAAACCTGCAGAATCGCAATGCTATTTAAAGCTGTCGCGATCACAACTGCAGTCCCGACCAGTGGGTAGATTTCAATTACTCCTTCAATCAGAAGTTCGGTTCCGATAAAGCCCAGCGTTCCGGGAAAGCCGATTGACGCGAGGCCCGTAACCAGAAATAACCCTGCCAGGGTGGGAGTGTGTTCGTAAAGTCCATGATAGGTTTTCAGAGAAATTCGACCGGTTCTGGCTTCGACAGAACGCAGAGTTAATGCAAATCCGGCCAGTGAAATTCCAACAGAAATCCAGACACATAATCCACCTGTCAGTCCCAGGGGAGTCGCCATTTCTAAACCAACGAGCACCAGGGAAGAATGGCTCAGGAACAGATAGCAGAAAAAACGACGGGCTTCCTGTTGCACCAGCGCCATGCCGGCTGCATAGACGGCTGTAATCAGGGAAACAATCGCGATGCCCTGCAATGCCCAGTCAGGGGCAATGGGGAAGACCAGACGTAAAATGGCGTAAGCGCCCGTCATGGGAGTGACGAACAGTAAGGCGGTTCCGAATGTGATTTTATCGAATAGATCTGTCATCCAGCAGTGAAGTGGAATGATGCCGTTCCGCAGCAAGGCGGCGGTAGTCAGCAGGGCTCCGGCGATCAGTGAGAGTGTGCCGCTTTGATCCTTGAAGCTGGAAAGTAAGCCTCCAGCGACCAGAAGCAGGACAAACAGCCCCATGTGTAGAACATAGACACGGCTTGAGCGTTTATTGGACCGGAATTCCAGTAAGGGAGGGATTGTTGCCACGGAAAGTAAGAGAATGATGATCCACGGTTCTTTACTGCTGAGCGTCGACAGCAAGATCGCTTCGGAGATTAAAGTGTTACTGAAAGAAAAACTATGTCCCTTGGTCTTCAGTGTGGAAAGCACCGTCAGGAGGTAAAGCAGCGCTGCCAGCGGCAGCAAAGGGGCACTCAAGTCATCGACCACAAAGAGGTTTTTATGGAACAGTCGATAAAACAGGGAGAACGGTTCAGAGGCAGCAAACGTTTTGAGACTTACAAAGTCGATCCATCCGCAGATCGTGACCAGACAGGTCAGTGTGCAGATGCGGATGCAGCGCTTGTAAGCACGATCCCGATCTGGAGTGAATTTGAGCCAGATTGATCCCAGCAGAGTGATCAGGACGGATATTTCCATCCAGGGGAGATGGAGTTCGGGCAACATTAATTTTCCTCCAGAGAATCAGAGACTGGGGAGACGGATTCAGATTCTCTTTGATCTTCTCCGGAAATCAGATTCGTCCAGCGCGATTCTAAACTGTCACAATAACGAAACAGGCCAACAAAGGGGGTGATGATGAATCGGTTACAAAGCATATCCAGATAGCCTCGTTCCAGTTCAAATCGATACAGTGATACACGATACCGTTCGGGCATAATTCGAACCCACAGTGATGGTTTTTGTGTCAGATGAGCCCCAATCGCATTTTCCAGTGAATGGTAATCGTGAAATAATGACGGCGCTCGCAGCAACTGTAATGTTCTCAGACAGGCGTGCCCGATGATGTGAATCAGCGCGATGTAACGTAAGCCACATCCGATTTCGACGACGATGATGCTCACCTGAGTCAGTGAGGCAAAGGCGAGTGCACTTTTGATATCAGTTTGCACGCGGGCAACGAGAGTACCATAGATCGCGGAGACCAGTCCCAGCAGGATGACTGCCAGGCTGAGTAGCGGGGATAGCTCGAGAATCGGACTGACACGCAACAGCAGATAGGCGCCCAGATGGACGGAAAGTGATCCGTAAAAAACAGCACTCGAGGGCGTGGGGCCTTCCATGGCGCGCGGTAACCATCCGGAAAATGGTACAAGGGCGGATTTTCCCGCTGCCGCGAATAACAGCAGTAGTCCGATAAACAACGCGTGTTGCTCTGAAATCGAAGCCTGCCCATCGGGCCAAGAACCTGTTCCCATCAGTTCGGCGAAGTCACCTGCGCCAGTTAAATGGTGTAACATGATTGCCGCCACCAAAAATGCGGCGTCAGCAATTCTGTAGATCGACCAGATCCGCAGCCCGTTTCGAACGGGGTTGAGGCGTTCGTGAAAAAATGCCACCAGCAGTGCTGAAGAGAGTCCGACTAATTCCCAGCCGAAAAAGAGTGTCTCAATCGTTCCTGCCAGCGAAGAAACGATCATTCCCAGCAGAAACAAGGCATAGCAGATGAAAAAACGATTATAGCCGGGTTCCCGATGCAGATAGCGACTGGCGAATGCGCCAACGGTGCCACAAAGGATAAACGATAGAATACAAAAGGGAATTGATAATCGATCGAAAATAAACTTCAAATGGAAGTGAAAATGTTGCTCGGGGAGCACGACCCAGTTACCCATTTCGACAGGAACATATCGTTTGCCCAGGCTAAGCATCAGAACCAGGACAGCGATCGCGGCGAACAGTCCCATGACGACGACCGTCTGGGTCGCCTGGGCGATCAGTCGCTCACCCAATGGTTTGTTGATCAGCGATGTTGTACCGAATAATGCCAGGAGCAGGGCAGGGCCTGCGACAATACATACGCCGAGGAAATGGAATGCAATTTCAGAATTCATTAGGGAACCGATACCTGTTTCAGCGAAGGGGAGATGGCAGGATTTTCAATGGAGGCAAAACCAAGATGATCCCGCTTGCCACGGTACCAGTCTATGGAAGAGGCTGTACACGGGAGTTGCTCTGACTCAGGCCGATATAGTGTGAAAAATCCATTTCGATATTCATGGATCTGGGAGGTTTCTACATCAAGGATGGCTAACTGTACCCAGTTACCATTCACCAGTCTCGCAATTCCTGGATTGTCATTGATAATCCGGGACATGGCCTCTTTTGTCGTTTCGATGACGAGGAGTAACCTTACGGGTTCATGAATCTCGACCATCTGCCAGGGAAGTCCAGGTCGAAGGTCGCTGGCGGAACCGTCCATCACACCTAACAGAGATGTGATATTATGTGCCAGCTTTGTGCCACAGCCATAACCTGTTGAATCGACGTATGAAAAATAGTATTCCAGATTGATCCCGGCACAAACGGGAATGACCGCCTGTAGCAACCGTTCCAGAATCTTGCTGTCTTCATCATCCTGCAGGGGATTATAGGATGTCAGAAATGCACGACGATCCAGAAACAGTCCACGGTTCCATTCTCTGCGACCGACAAAGCAGATCGAATTAGTCGCGTGGCCATACTCGGGACGTACCTGTGAAAGGTCCTCTGCACGACCTTCGACATGTCGCAGTGCTTCATCAACTGAGAGATCAAGATCGGCAGATTCAAACCGTCGGCAACGTTCATGGGCATTGTGAGCGCGGGCCGCGGAGATGTGCTTATCTGCCGTTTCAAACAGTTTCCGGTGGGAGACTGGAAGACGGTCGAGGTCATACCAGGTGACGTTGTCGTTACAGGTGTTGTGATAGCAGCCTAAAAAATTAGTCTCATCGGGGATGACCAGGTTGTGTTCAGACAGGATACGTCGCACTCGGGGATCGTTTGCCATTTGAGCGAACGCACGTGCATTGGGGCCTCCGCGACCTCCTCCGCATGCGCCACAATCATGCGCGGCTTCGTGCGGGTTATTCATGCTGGAAGATCCGTGGCCACAAATAATGACCAGGGGAGAAAACTGTTCAGATCGTGCCAGCCCCATGGCCCGTAATCCGCCTTCAACGATTTGCGCCATTTCTGTAATCGAATACCCCAGTTGATCACCCTGATTCCCTGGCTCGGCACTGATTCGCTCCAGCCTTAGTTGAGTTGTGGGAGGAGCCACGATGCTCTGAAACATCCCGCGGATCTGGGCTGTTGTACGTGGAAAGAGCGTGCGGGCAACCAGTGGAAACGCTGCCAGAGAACCAACCAGGCCGGTT
The DNA here is from genome assembly GCF_008329715.1 of Gimesia chilikensis. GTDB lineage: Bacteria > Planctomycetota > Planctomycetia > Planctomycetales > Planctomycetaceae > Gimesia > Gimesia chilikensis. The sequence continues at coordinate 68,551 of NZ_VTSR01000004.1, forward strand.
AACAAACCACCGAGGAAAGTCCGAGTCCCTACATGCGTCTGATGAGTGGCGCGACCGAGGCGACGACGTGTGACAGCGCGGCGACGACTGATGCGTTCGAGTGAATAGAGCGTCTCTTCCTGCACAAAATGAATCGGTTTAATATTAACCGGGCATAGCGGAGTGAAATGGGCGTCGGCAGCACCACGATAGTACATCGCGACACCAAAGAAACCGGCGATTCCAAACGTTTCGCACTCGGGAGCGATTTCTTCCAGGTGTCGGCGGAATGATTCTTCACGTTCATCAATGCAACAGACGACCTGATATGCGGGCTGCATCGGTTGCTGGGGCTCAGCCTGAGCCTTTAATTCTCTGTAGCGTTTTGTATGTGCTGAAACTGCGTTGAGGATGTCGTTTCGGTATTTTCGTTCATAAGCCAGGTGGAATATGCGTCGACGTTCCAGGCTCGAAAATTGTTCAATTTCCTGAATGAGCAGTATCCACTGTTCATCCGAAAGATACATCAGGTCTTCCGGGTTCCAGCCACGCACCTGAGAAAGCTGGAATAAAGTAAACGCCAGTTGATATTGATGGTCTTTCAGGCAGGGGTGGGTGTTTTTCAGGATCTCATTGCGGACCGTTGCCAGGGAGCTCTCAAAAGGAAGTGATTCCTGCATGACAGCCGTCACAGCGAGCCGATCGAGGATCAGGCGGACCGCCAGGAATTCGATCAGAGTTCCTTTGGGAGCAGGGTGGGGAGCCCATTCCGCATTGGATTCCATTTGCCAGACAATTCCCGACCACCCCCGCAGCGCAAGTAGAGTTTGAGAAATATAATCATCGCGTTCTTCGTCAGGGACTCCCAGCAGCGAGAGGGATTCGCTGATTGATTCCAGGGGGCTGAGGTTAGACACCAGCAGCCGATTGATTTCGCTGTTGAGTCCTGAGAGTGCCACAGAGGGACTCAGTTTTGATCCGGAATATAAATTCAGGAACGCATGATAAAATCCAGTTTTACGCTCGGGTAGCGTCCATGCGCCAAATCCCTGATCGAGAAATGCTGCACAGAAACGAATTAAAACATCGTTTACGATCAGATCAGAATCGACGCCGGTTGCGCTCATTAACAGATCTCGGTGTCTGACCGTTTTTTGTGTGGTGCTCATCGGTTTGATGTTCGCAGACTGGACGCGGTTGTGGCAGACTTCCCACAGGAAGTGTAAGGCAAATGATTCCCACTTCTGCGCAGTCCATGAATCCATGGATTTCGTATTGAACTGACCACAAAGGCTGCTCATGATCATTTCTGACTTTTGATCTGTCGGATGCTTGCCTTCGCGGAAGTCCCGCATGATCCAGTTTTGTGTTTTGGCAATCGTCTGGGCGCGGGTGGCGGGCGAAACTTCCTGTCGAAAGCGACGTAAAGCATCGGTTTCTGCAATGAACCAGCGTAATTCCGCTACGGGGCCTGAATGGAGGGGGAACTCTAGCATGGCCAGGCGAAGGGCGTACCTTGTTCCAAACGTACCAATCAGTTGATCTGCCCTTTCAGCAAGTTCGTCGTGTAAGACGGCCTGCAGGTCCTGGACGCGGATTCGCTGGTTATCCAGTTTTTTTCGATAGCGCTCTTCTGGCAGGTATGGATGGCAGCCAAAAATCTTGCCGCCTGCCGAGACACCGTTCTCAAAGGGAAGATTCTCAAAGGCATGCAGCGTATTGTGGTGCACGAAGACCGTAATCGGACCTTGAGCTGGCAGATAATGTGCGGCATGCTCTATGGCATGGAGCAGCTCAGCATGCTCTTGAGAGTCTGTCGATAACTCAGGCTGATCGCCTGTTTTGTTTTCAGTGGGTTTATTCATGATGAATCACAAGCTACTGCTGCGCCCGGTTGAGTGTGCGCATAACTTCCATATGAGGGATCACCAACCGTCTCAGGAAGGCAGAGGGTCTGCTCCATAACCAGACAGTGATTAGAATGAGGACTGCTTAATTATCGTGAGCACGCAGCATTAAGACAGAGTTGTAGAAGCCAGTAGGCAAATCCTTGCAACTGAATTTGCGCAATCAGACTGCAGAAACTGGTGGGGCCCGGGAGCAGTCAGGGCTGTAAGCGATTCTCGTGGGGATGACAGCAACATCATGAATAGAGCGATCAACATAATCTGTCTGATTAAAGTAGTCGCTCGATATTCTCAGGAGCTGAAAGGTGAGTTCCCATTTTTTTAACTCGTCCTTGGATTTACTTTCTTTACCCACAGGTTGATTGATGGGTGAGGATTGTCCTTCCCCGACAGCAACCTGCGAAGGCATAGATCCAAAGATCAGTACGCAGAAGAGAATTAAATAAACGAGGAGTCTCATTAATGGTTCCAGCATTAACAGTTTCAGTTTCGCCGCTGAAAAACAGTCAGAAGGACGAATTTTAACCGCTAATAGCAGAGGTCAAAAACTGGTATACGGGAAAACAATATACGTACTTTTAACAGGGGTGACAAGTCTGTAGAACCCTTGTAACAGTCGAGATCAGGGATGTGTATAATTGTATATTTTGGGTGGGTGGTTATCGAATAAGCAGATTATCTCACCTATCACACATTTATATTATTATACTGATATCAACATTTATTGTCTGAGAGACTGACTAGAATGTCTGAGAAAAGGTGTTTTATCAAAACTTCTCTTTGACTACATTACCGCGGTAATTGAACAACATTTAAATATCTTGGGAGTAATGAGATGCAAAAACTTGTCGATGGAATTCACAAGTTTCAAAGAAACTATTTCAGCCAGGACCAGAAGCTGTTTGAAACTCTGGTTGAAGGGCAGCATCCGCTCGCCTTGTTCATCACCTGTTCGGACTCCAGAATCAATCCGAATTACATGACTCAGACCAAACCTGGAGAACTGTTTATTCAGCGAACTGCCGGTAATATTGTACCAGCTTATGGAGCGGTTCACGGTGGTGAAGCTGCGACAATCGAGTATGCGGTAAGTGCGCTCAAAGTGAAGGACATCATCGTCTGTGGCCACTCCCATTGCGGGGCCATGTCAGGTCTGCTCAATCCCGAGCTCATTGAGAAGATGCCTGCTGTCAAAAGTTATCTGGAACACGCCGAGTGTACGCGTCGGATCGTGGATGAGAATTACGGGCATCTTACCGAGCCCGAAAAACGACTGATTCTGACCGTTCAGGAAAATGTACTCGTACAGATTGAAAACCTGAAAACGCACCCCTCGGTAGCTGCTGCGGTAAGCCGGGGAGAATTAAAGCTGCATGGCTGGGTTTATAAATTCGAAACTGGTGAGGTATTCAATTTCAATCCGGATGAGGGTCAGTTCCTGCCTCTGGAAGAAGACGTCTTATCCGAAAAGGCATTGGATAAAGCGATGCCACCGATCTCCCCCATCTAACGTTACTGGAGAAGCCTGCTGCCCGCACTGCCTTGTTTCTTAAATAGCGATGAGGTGTTTATTCGGGTGTGCAGGCTATTTTTTCAGCCAGCGGCAGTTCACCCTCATCGATCTGATAGTTACCAAAGCGGATCGAGTAGTGATCGTTAAACCAGTCCTTGATCTGAGGCAGGAATTCCTGGTCAAATTCAGGAGCGGTGAAGAAGGTGCGTCCGAAATGGTGCGTCTGAATTTCCCCATCGGCAACAACCATCTCTCCATCTTTAAAGACCCAGCGGGGGCGTTCAAACATTTCCTGGCGGTTTTGCTGTGGGGAGTAAATTGTGATGTCAGCATGAGCGCCGGTGCCCAGATGCCCTTTGTCTTTCATGCCCAGCACACGGGCAGGAGCAGCCCGGGTAATAATGGCGATTTCATAGAGCGAATACTCGCGCGTCAGATCGGCCAGTACGCTTCGCTCACGGATCGCTTCAGGCATCTGTGACAGGAATTCGTCACGGAAGCTTTTATCCATCAGCAGATATATAATCTCAGGATAATGATAGAAGGCACCACCATTGGGGTGATCGCTGGTCATCACGACCCGCCAGGGGTCTTCCATCAGCAGATACCATTCCAGGGCGATCGCCCATTGGACGGCATGAATCAGGCTCCGCTGCGGACGGTATTCAATCGGAATCACACCACAGCTGCTTTCTAGTTCGCAATCGGCGGTATACCACTTATTGCGATTGATATTATGCAGGAACTGACTGAACGGCGTATCCCCGGTCATGGAGAGGGTCAGTCCGGGATTGATGTGTCCCACGTCCACCGTGATGTTTTCGTGTGACTGGACATAATCGACCAGTTTCTGGGTAGCCGAGGAAAAGCTGCTCGGGTCGTTGGGATCGCCATCATACGAGTGAAACTGGACGTGTGCCAAATGGCCTCGATGCCCCTCGAGCGATTCCATTGTGTTCAGAGTGGTTTCCCAGTTGCCGGGAATTCCCAGATTATTACAGTGGATATGCACTGAGTGGGGGAGTTCCAGGCGATCAGCGGTACCTGCCAGTCCGCGTACAATCTGGCGGGGTGTCACGCCGAAACCTTCTACGGGAGCGTCCAGTTCCCACATTGATTTGCGACTGATCTGTTTCCAGTCTTCAACGCCCCCCGGATTGACGATCTTGATTGTGTAACCCTTGGCCGATTCCAGCAGCCAGGCGCAGTAGGAGTCCAGCGCATTCTGATCCTGATTCCGCAGATGCTTCATTACGAAATGATTGTTGCCGAACAGCAGGTAGAAACCTTTATCCAGAATCGGCGTGTCCTGCAGTTCCTCATGGGCATGGCGGGCGTGCAATCCTGGAATAGCGGCGTCCATGGCCGTGGTATAGCCGATACTGGCAAACAGGTAGCCGGTGGCGAATGTGCTGGGCACCACGCCTCCTGTGCCGGAACGCGTCTGTTCTGTGCGGAAGATGGGGGCAGCCTGACGCTTCATCTCGGGCGTCATTTTTCGGCCTGCGTTCACTTTGGGACCGGCAATATGACAGTGCATATCGATCCCACCCGGCATCACGGTGTAGCCGCTGGCATCCAGGGTTTTACCGGTGAACGAGTCTGCATCCAGGGGACGGTCGATGATCTTACCATCCTGAATCCAGAGGTCGCGGACCTCACCATTGACTCCATTGGCTGGATCGTAGACCGTTCCATTTTTTATCCGGAAGAGAGACACGGGATACCTTTTGTCGTGACAGTCACATCAGGCAGCAGCACAATGCAATGACGCGGAAATGTGAAGATTAATGGTGGCGGCAGCAATTGGATCGTCCACAGCCGGGATCGGCCATGGGAAGTTGAGATTTTTTATTGCTGCTTTCCCCTTTGAAAAGCAATCCGCCTGAGATCAGACGTTCGACTGGAGCTGACGCGGGAGTGCCGTTGAGGGGGACTCCTGCTTTCTCGCAGACTTCACCCCAGGTTTTGAGCGATTCGTTCATGCGATGGCTGACTTCAACTGTTTCGTTGTTTGATTCACAAAAATATTCGTAGGTGATCATACTGATGATTCCGAAGCTTTCGAAACGACTATCCCGATGTCTGTCTGGCCTGCTGAATCGCCCGGCGTTTCTGTGCATAACGTTTCACAAGTTCGTCCGAGACGACGCCGACCAGAATTACTGCACCAATGATAGCAAATTCCAGCTGGGAGGGAATCCCCAGCATGGTGATTGAATTACGCAGAACCCGCATCAGAGCGGCACCGATTACCACTCCCAGAATCGTCCCTTCACCGCCGCGAATACTGCATCCCCCCAGTACCGCTGCTGCAATCGCGTACAGTTCGTAAAAATTACCAATCCCCTCGGGCTGGACCGAGTTGATATCCAGGCCGAACAGAATGCCCCCGATACCCGCCAGGAACGAGCAGATCACATAAGCCGTGATCACAACTTTATCGGTTTTGATGCCGGAATACCGGGCGGCTGCCTCATTGTTTCCGATGGCTTTCAGATAGCGCCCAAAAATCGTTTTATTCAGCAGGAAAGCAGCCAGCAGAGCCAGGCCGAGCATGATTAGGAACGGCACAGGTAGCTTGAATCCTTCGATGAAGGGGAGATCGATTTTACCCGTCGCGAGATAGCGGAGTCCTGCATGAGCCGTGCCGAAGCCCTGGGTTTGATCCTCGGTAATCCCCCGGGCGACACCCCGATAGATCAACAGGCCACACAGGGTCACGATAAAGGGTTGCAGTTTCAGTTTGGTAATCAGTAAGCCATGTGCGAGGCCGATACAGATCGAGAGAGCGCCGACGATCAGGAAGGCGAGCGGAACGGGAACCCCTTTGGCCAGCAGGTATGGCAACATGGTTCCAATCAGGCAGATCACCGAACCGATCGACAGATCAATGCCGCCGGAAATGATGACAAAGGCGACGCCAATACTGATAATTCCAAACAGGGATGTGAGTCGCGTCACATTCTGAATGTTATACGCAGACACAAAGTTCTCATTCGAGACGGCAGTCACGCCGCAGACAACAATCAGTAAGATTAGGATTCCCAGTATTTTTTTCATGATTCTGATTCTCAGGTATGATTTCAGCTTAGATGATCATTGCGTCTGACTGTGGCTGAGTGTCTGGCCGGTCGCCAGTTGCATGATGGCCTCCTCGCTCAATTCATCGCGGGAGAGTTCACCTGTCATCTGTCCCTCATGCATGACCAGCACACGGTCAGAGATACCGCGGATCTCTTCCAGATCGCTACTGACGAACAGGACCGCCATGCCTTGAGAGGCCAGTTGATTCATCAGTGTGTAGATTTCTTCTTTCGCGCCAATATCAACGCCGCGGGTGGGTTCGTCGAGCAGCAGCACGCGGGGATTCATGGCCAGCCATTTTCCCAGCACGACCTTCTGTTGATTTCCGCCAGATAAAAACTGCACGATCTGACTGTCGCTGGGAGTTTTGATCTTCATCGCCGCGATCATCTCTTCGGAGATGTTGCGTTCCTGATTGAAGTTAATTCGACCCAGTGATTTTCGATCGCGCGTCAGGCTGGCCAGACTCATGTTTTCGCGGACTGCCATCTCCAGCACCAGTCCCTGCAGTTTACGGTCTTCGGGTACCAGCGCCAGACCCGCTCGGATGGCATCCTTGGGAGAATTGATCTGTATTGCCTGTCCGTTGACAGAGATGGAACCACTGAGTGGAGAGTCGATGCCAAACAGCACCTGCATCAGTTCTGTGCGGCCTGCTCCGACCAGTCCTGAAATCCCAACGATTTCATTCTGCCTGATCGAGAAGTTGATGAAGTGAGATGGATAAGCAGGCGTGCGGAGATTCTTGACTTCCATGACGACCGGACCGGGTTCATGGGGCGTATGTGGAAAAAACTGGGAGACATTCCTGCCCACCATTAATTGCACCATCCGTTCATGAGAGATCGAGCCACGATCCAGATCGCCGGCGTTTTCTCCATCGCGTAAGACGACGACACGATCGGCCAGGTCATTGACCTCTCCCAGCCGATGGGAAATGTAAATCACACTGACCCCTCGTGCCTTCAACTCGCGGATGACGGCGAACAGGGCCTCCGATTCATGCAGAGAAAGGGACGAGGTGGGTTCATCCATAATCAGAATTCGGGCATTGATGGAAAGAGCCTTGGCAATTTCGACCATCTGTTGCTGTCCGACGGTCAGGTCCCCTACCAGGGTTTGCGGGGGAAGATTCAGACCCACCTGTTTGAGCAGTTTTTCGGATTCGAGGTAAGTCTGCTGCTGGTTAATCACATTCCAGGAAGCGGGTTCTCGTCCCAGAAAAATATTGGCTGCGATGTCCAGATTCTCACAGAGGTTCAACTCCTGGTGAATCAGGGCGATCCCGTTCTCCAACGCAGCCTCTACGTCGGAGATTGAGACTTCTGCTCCTTCGATCAGCAGTTTTCCCGAATCTGGTGGCTGGACACCCGCCAGAATTTTCATCAGCGTACTTTTACCGGCACCATTTTCACCAATGACGGCCAGTACTTCTCCATGGTTTAACGACAGGCTGACCTGGCTCAAGGCTTTAACGCCAGGAAACTGTTTGGAGATCTGAACTACTTCGAGAAGTGGTGCCGGATGAGTCGTGGCAGGACTACTCATCCTTCTGCGGTTCTTTCTGCTGTTGTGGGTAACGGGGGTCTGGTGTTGCTCCCAGATCAGTTTTCTTTGCAGATTTTGTTGTCTCGTTTGCGGGCTGATCCTGATCTTTTTTCGCGGAATCGCCGAGCAGTGATTTCAGTTCGGTCCAGAACTCCTCAACATTGTCCTTACGGATTTTGCGAGCTGGAATGTGCAAAATCTCATTTTCCGGGATCACTGATTTGTCACCGTTGGCGAGTGCTTTCAAAACGCGTACCGATTCGTAGCCGTACTGGTAAGGGTTTTGAACGACGGTGCCTACGACCGTCCCATCCATAATTCCCTGCAGGCTGGCTTCATTTTCGTCAAATGAGACAACCTTGATTTCTTTCAGTTTACCGGCGTCACGAATCGCCTCTAGGCAGAGCGGGGGATTGTAGGCAAACAGACCCACCATGCATTTTAAATTGGGATACTTGGCAATCGCGTCTTCCGCATTTGCTTTGGCCTGCGGATGGTCGAAGTCATCCGTACGGGTATCCAGAATCGAGTATTTGTCATTCTTGATGACCTCACCTGGTTCGTCGTAGCGGGAACCGTCGTGCGAGCGATCCATCAGTTCGTCAATCACACCCTGCCTGCGTTGACGGGCATTGGCCTGACCCAGACGCCCTACAAACAGCATGACCTCGCCTCCATCCGGCAGGGCTTCTTTGACCAGTTCTCCACACATGCGACCGGCGGTGTAGTTATCCATGCCGATATAGCACTGACGTGGACTTTCCGGTGCGTCGGAATCTTGAGTGATCAGAATCGATCGCTCAGCGATTTCTTTTAACAGCTCATTTTGATTTTCTGGATCAATCGGGCTGATCGCGATGCCGTCGACGTTCTGAGCCAGCAGTTCCTGAACCATTCGTTTCTGATCCGCCACACCCTGGGGGGGCATTCTCACTTCGACATTCACATCCAGATCTTCACCCGCTTTTTCAGCACCTCTCTGGGCAATCACCCAGAACGGGTCGACTCCGTTTGTGACGAAAGCAACTGTTTTTTTACCGTTCCCTTTCTGCTGGTTACAGGCGGGTAACAGAATCGAAATACTTAAGATAGTTGCAAAAAGGGTGCAGCTCCGAATCAGTTCGCGACAGGTCATCAAGTGAGGCTCCTTGTATTTATTGTGCGTAAGATCAGGTCGAATGAAATGTTGATATTATGATGATTGACTCAGTCACATGATGCAATGATTTCGTAGAAATATCGAGTATACCCGAGCCAAATCAATAAATAAAAAAGAATACAGACTGGTTTTCAATGCTTCAATTGGCTGTTATCATAAGAGATCGCCTACCCGGGGCATTCTCTCCTCCGTCACAGGCTTACCTTCCCGTGTGATTGATCTCTTGAGACGATCTGATGAAACAGACTATCAGTCTCGCTGTTCAATGGCACAATCCCATTCAACTTCATATTTCATCTAACTTTTAATGCATTACAGGGGCAGCAACGTGATTCAAGCACTAAAAACATTGTGTATTGCTACCAGTGTTCTGCTGGTATCCCAGGCCATGCTCGCGGCCAAAGATTCCAGCGCACCCGATTCGACTCAAGTCTGGACCTTCAAACAGAAAGAACACGGGTGGACTCCCTATCGTGACTGCACTCTGGATGTCAAAGACAATCTGCTGCAGGTAAACAGCACTGGTAAAGATCCCCATTTTGGCCGCGAACTCAAATCTCCGGCTGGTTGGAAGAAAGTCAAAGTCCGTCTGCGGGCTCCCTATCGACTGCGTGGAGAACTCTACTGGAAAACAGAACAGAAAAACGGGTATGCCGACGAACGTTCTGATAAGTTCGATACCCGTGGAAATAACAAAGACTGGCAAGACTTGACCTTTGTGTTTTACGCTGACTCTCCTCTGACGGGACTCCGCTTCGATCCTTCCAGCCGCAAGGGACTGGTAGAAATCGAGTCGATCTCGCTGGAGGATTCTGAACCGCCGCGTTCTGCGACTGCCACCCCGGTCGATCAGATCAAGTTGCTTGAGGGTTACAAAGTCGAATTGCTTTACTCGGTACCTACCGATGTCGAAGGGTCGTGGGTCAGTATGACCATCGATCCGAAAGGCCGTCTGATCGCCTCTGATCAATACGGTGCTCTCTATCGCATCACGCCAGCTAAGATTGGTGCTAAAACCAACGATACCCAGGTTGAAAAACTGAATGTCGATATGGGAATGGCGCATGGTCTGCTCTATGCCTTCGACAGTCTGTACGCCGTTGTGAATGGTGGGGATACGCGTCCTTCCGGTCTCTATCGTCTCAAAGACACCAACGGAGATGATCAGTTCGACGATGTGCAGTTCCTGCGTGAGATTAAAGGTGCCGGAGAGCATGGTCCCCATGCGATCATTCTCTCTCCCGATAAAAAGTCACTCTACATCGCTGCCGGCAACCATACCGATCTGCCCAACCCTGAAAAATCACTCGTTCCCCGCAACTGGGATGAGGACCTGCTGCTGCCACGTCTGTGGGATGCCCGCGGACATGCGGCTGGTAAGCTGGCACCCGGTGGTTGGATCTGTCGTACCGATCCGGAAGGGAAGGAATTCGAATTAGTCAGTAGTGGTTTCCGCAACGAATACGACATCGCCTTCAATCCGGAAGGGGAACTGTTTACTTACGATGCCGATATGGAATGGGACGTGGGATCTCCGTGGTACCGTCCGACTCGCGTCAATCACGTGACCAGCGGCAGCGAATTCGGCTGGCGTTCAGGAACGGGCAAATGGCCTGCTTACTATCCCGACAGTCTGCCGGCTGTGGTAGATATCGGTCAGGGCTCGCCCACAGGGATTGTTTTCGGAACCGGAACCAAATTCCCTGCGAAGTACCAGCAATCGCTGTTCATCTCCGACTGGAGCTACGGCATCATTTACGCTGTGCATATGAAGCCCCAGGGAGCGTCTTACGTCGCAACCTATGAAAAATTTGCTTCGGCAACACCTCTGCCGGTTACCGATCTGGTTGTCAATCCGGTTGATGGGGCGCTGTACTTCACGATTGGTGGACGCCGCACCCAGTCCGGTCTGTACCGGATTACCTACACCGGTAAAGAATCGACGGCTCCCGTGTCGGCGACTCCTGCCGAGCTCGCCGGTTATCGGGCACTGCGTCGTGATCTGGAAAAATATCACGAACAGCAGAACGAAGAAGTCGTTTACAAGGTCTGGCCTTACCTGGGGCATGCTGATCGTCACATTCGTTATGCTGCCCGGATTGCCCTGGAACATCAGCCTGTCGAACAGTGGCAGAACTGCGTGTTGATCGAACAGGATCCCGCTACTTTGATCAATGCAGGGATCGCGTTGGCCCGGAATGGAAAACCAGCTGTCAAACACGCCCTGCTGGAGAAACTGAACGGCCTCGACTGGGCAGCATTATCTCAGACCGAGAAAATGGATCTGCTGCGTCTCTATCAGCTCGTCTTCATCAGACTCGGTGAACCGACTGAGCGGGAACGGATTGATGTTCTGGCACAAATCGACAAGTCTTATCCTGCCAGTGATGTCTTCATGAACCGGGAGCTCAGTCGTCTGCTGGTTTATCTGAACGCACCGAAAGTGATCGAGCGAACTCTGGCACTTCAGGACAAAGCCCTGACCCAGGAAGAGCAGATCCACTATGCCAAGGTACTCAGCAGTCTGGCCAGTGGCTGGAACAATGACCTGCGGAAACGTTATTTCGAATGGTATCTGAAGTCGATTGCTCACAAGGGCGGGAGATCATTTGATAAGTTCCTGGTTAACATCCGTGCGGAAGCCATCAAAACGCTGACCGATGCGGAAGAGAAAGCCCTTAAACCGGTTCTGGAAATCAATCTGGAAAAAGCCGAACCGGTATCTCAGGGGCCGCCACGACCGGTTGTGAAAAAGTGGACCGTTGATGAACTGTTACACGCAGCCAATAACGATGATGGCCAGCGGAACTTTGAACGGGGCCGCGAAATGTTTGCTGTGGCGGCCTGTTTCAAATGTCATCGGTTTGCCGGTGAAGGGGGAACCATTGGACCCGACCTGACCGGCGTCGGTGGGCGTTTCAATGCCCAGAACCTGCTCGAATCGATTATCGAGCCTTCCAAGGTGATTTCCGATCAGTACGCCTCCACTATGTTCATTCTGGATGATGGTCGTGTTGTCAACGGGCGGGTCATTAACCTGAGTGGTAAAAACCTGATGGTGCTGACCGATATGACCAATCCCAGTGATCTGGCATCGATTAACCGAGATAGCGTTGAGGAGATGATGCCTTCCAAATCATCCATGATGCCGACCGGGCTGGTGGATACGCTGACGAAGGAAGAAGCCCTTGATCTGCTCGCCTACCTGCGATCTGGTGGGAATTCAAAACACGAGCTGTTTAAGAAGAAAGACTAGAGTCAGCACGAAGTACCAGGATTTCCTGACAGAAGTACTTCGCAACTGATTAACTTATCTTGCTATGACGTAGACTCCTGAATTCCATCTGGAATCAGGAGTCTACTTTTCTTTCGGGTCACCTGTCAGAATCCCTGCAGGGCTGAGGCGGAACAATGAATGATTCACAATACATCACTCGCCGGGACTTGCTGGCCGGTGCTGCTGCACTCGCGTGTGGCGTTTCTACCCAACGTGGCTATGCGACTTTGAAAAATCCGGTGAAGCCAAAGTCGGTCGCAGCGGTGATTTCCATTTATGAGCCAGGGACTCACGCTGATGTGCTGATTGGGAAAATCCTGGAGGGCTGGAAACAGGATGGTGGTCCGGGACCTGCACTGAAGCTGTCATCTTTATATGTAGATCAGGTCTCCGATCGGGACCTCTCTCGCCGGATGGCTGAAAAATATAGCATACCAGTTTTCGATACGATTGAAAAAACAGTTACGGTGGGTGGGAACCAGATTCCCGTGGATGGAGTCATTAGTATCGGGGAGCACGGTGACTACCCCTTTAACGAAAAAGGGCAGCAGCTCTATCCGCGTCGTCGTTTTTTCAAAGAGATTACCGACACCTTCCGCAAGTATGAGCGGGTTGTACCTGTTTTCAATGATAAGCATCCCGGGCCGGTCTGGAATGATGCCAAATGGATGTATGATCGTGCCCGGGAGATGAAAATCCCTTTCATGGCCGGTTCTTCTCTACCCCTCACATATCGGAAACCGGAAATCAAAGTCCCCCCGGGGTCTGAAATTGAAGCGGCGGTCGGCATCGGTTACTCGGGGCTCGACATCTATGGCATTCATGCCCTTGAGAGCTTTCAGTGCCTGGTGGAACGCCGCCGGGGAGCGGAAACAGGCGTGAAATGGGTTCAATACCTGGAGGGAGCTGCCATGTGGGCCGTTCTCGATCAGGGGATTGTCTCGCAGGCTCTCTTCGATGCGGCACTCGCTGAGGTGCCGAAAGTGAGGGAAGGGGATGTCCGCAAAGATCCTGATGCGGGGCTGTTCCTGTTTCAATACAACGATGGGTTCATGGGAGCCGTTTTCATGCTGCAGTCCGTGAATCGAACGTCAGTAGCCCTGAAGCTCAAAGGTCAGCCACAACCGCTGGCGACCCAGTTCGAAGAACGTACCGAACCCGCGCATCCGCATTTCGCCTACCTGCTGAAGGCCATCGAACGCATGTTCCATACAGGACAACCCAGTTATCCTGTCGAGCGTACGCTGTTAACCAGCGGGATTCTCGATCGTACTCTGAATTCACGGTTTCAGGGCTGTAAAAAACTGCAGACGCCCGAACTGGCGATTCATTATCAGCCCGTCGATTATCCTCACGCTCCTCTGCCTGATCTGAGCTCCAACCCGTCACTGCCATTACCTGAATGAACCAGATAGACGGTCATCGAGTCCGGATGTGTCGCTTTCAAATGGTTGTCAGCTCAGTTCGATCGGTTGGCCAGCTTATCTTTCCCTTTGACGTGCAGTAGGACGGGGATGGAAGTCTGTCTGCCTTCCTGATCAGCACGCAGGTGGAACAGCCGGGTTGTTTCAGGCACCCATTTCGCGGCGGTCAGGTAGAATGTTCGTTCGCTCTGATCATCCAGCAGCAATAAACCGTTCAGGCCGATGTTGTCGACAAACACGCCGTGTGGCAGATTTCGGCCGGCATATTCACGACCAAAGCCGACGACACCTTTGTAACCATCCCTCAGCACCACGACCTTAGCGGCGATTGTTTCACCTGGATGGATCGTCAGTTCCAGCGGTTTGTCTGGGATTTCAGCCAGCTGATCTCCGGCGATGCTCAATCCGTCTGAATCGAGGGCGACCATGCGAATCATCAGACGCGGCTTCTTCTGAACCTGGACCACACCAAGAGGATTGACATTATGGCTGACTTCTTTGCCTGTGATGGTCGCGGTGGCGGAGACGTTTACACTCTTGTAACGGCTATCTGAGGGGTGGGGAGCAACCAGTGGGCCGTTCGTTTCCTCAACGGGATCGGCGTAAATTGTTCCATAAGCCCGGTCGTGACCAGCCTGAATGATGATGGGACTGGTAACATGCAGGCCAGGGGGAACATCAGAAATGTCCACGCGGATCGGACCATCAAAACCATCAATTCGCTGGGCGATCAGTTCAATTTCCTGTCCACTGCCAGCGTTGACCTTGGGATTGGCTCCATTCAGTGTCACTTTGAAATCGGGCTGACGGGGACGAACTGTCAGATCATAATGAAAATCCTGCCCTTGAAAACCTCGCACGTCCGAAACACGCACCAGGTAGGTGCCGTCCTTGGGGGCTTTGAAGATCAGTCGCGAGTCATCTCCCAGCTCGCGTCTGCCATCGTCGTTGTTCTCGTAGAAAATTGTAAACACCGGCAGTCCGTTGGGAGGTAGTTCGGTTCCCGCAGGATAGGGATCGACGATATAGCAGGGTTCGTGTAACGCATGCGTGATCGGCGAGGTGCCAAAATAGGTATAACGCCGACCGAGACCCGGATAAACGTTGAAGCCCGAGTCGGGACCACGGGGGTAGAGCCAGAGTTTGACGACTTCCCCGTTGCAATACAGGTACTCGTTCAATTCCATCTCGCGCCAGTTATGGATGCGGAAATCGTTGACGATGTTGGAATCTTTGCCGCGGAAGGTGAAATACGAGTCACGTACTGCGCGTAACAAGACTCGCGGAATCTGGTTGCCCTCAGCATTCAGAACTTCAATTTTGGAATCGAGCTTTGATTTCTTACGGGCGGCGTTAGTTTCAATCAGCCATTCCTGGCCCGCTTTGGATTGG
The DNA here is from genome assembly GCF_008329715.1 of Gimesia chilikensis. Classification (GTDB taxonomy): domain Bacteria; phylum Planctomycetota; class Planctomycetia; order Planctomycetales; family Planctomycetaceae; genus Gimesia; species Gimesia chilikensis. The sequence continues at coordinate 83,837 of NZ_VTSR01000004.1, forward strand.
AACTGGTACAGGTCGACATCGGTCTGTCCGGGCTGAGAGCCATTGATCAGACCGCTGGCGACGACAGAGACTCCCTTGAGAGGCGTCGCCTGCCCAGGCTGGTTGTTGGGTTCCTGTTCTTTAATCTGCACTGCTGTCGCAGAGGCCATTGGTGTGAATTCATCTGTTTCAGGAGACTGTCGGGCAATAATCTGCCCAGTCCTGCCTGCAGGAAGGTTGGAAGGTAGTGCAAACCGCTTCAGCTGTCCGTTACTGAAGCCCACGATGGCTGTCTGTGAATCGGGTGCGAAAGCGACCGACGTGGGGATTGCGGGCAGGTTTTCAATCACATGCAGTAACTGCAACTGGTCTGCATCCCAGATTTTCAGCGAACGGTCATCCGAAATGGAAGCCAGCCATTTCCCATCCGGGGAATAAGTGATCTGAATCACCGGGCTTTCATGCGCGAAGCGGGCAATCACCAGGGGATTGATTCTTGCCGACTTCCGGGAAACAAATCGCCATTTACGAATCCGGTTATCGGCTCCCGTGGCGACGATGTAGTTCCCGTCCGGGCTGAAGCTCACTGATGTCTGTTCCTTGAGAGGTTGACTCAGTGTATCCAGACGTTCTCCCGTGGCAACCTGCCAGACTTTGACCGTTGCATCCGCAGAGGCACTCGCGAGTGCCGTCGAATCCGGGCTGAATGCGAGATCAAAAATCGCACCGTTGTGCCCGCTTAACGTTCTGACTTTTTTGCCGGTTGCGATATCCCAGAGAATAATGTTGTTATCGTAACTTCCAGTCGCCAGCCATTTCTGGTCCGGGCTGACCTGTGCTGCATAGAGAACATCTTTATGGCCTACAAATTCGTGGAGCTTTTTCCCAGTACTCACTTCCCAGATGTCCGCCTGGCCGAACAACCCTGTCGTTCCCGAAGATATGATCAGCCACTTGCCATCGTTACTGAAGCGAACCGAATTCACTTTCCCGGGCAGACCTTTGATGGTGCGTACCAGTTTGTTCGATTTCCCTGAAAGCAGGTCAATCTCAGAGAAACGGGCGATGGCAATCAGGTCGCTTGCGGGAGACCAGACCAGGGACGCAATCGGTTTGGAGATTCCCTGTGCCGGTTTGATCTCAGGAACGGTCAGTTCCATTCGCAGTGGTTCCTTGCCTGAGGGGCCTTTAGCTCCCTGGTTGATCCATTCCGTCAGTACCGTGATTTCAGCAGCCGTCAGTTTCTCGCCGCTGTCTTCCGGAGGCATTACCGGTTTAAGTTCGCCCTTGATCATGCGGATCAGGCGACTCGATTGACTGTCACCCGGCAAGACCGCAGGGCCATGTTCTCCCCCTTTGAGTAGGTCAGCGAAAGTCTCTGTCGAGAATTTTCCTTCCCCGTCGTCTGCTGTATGACAGCCTTCACAATATTTGCGGAGCAGGGGGGCGACCTGTTTTGAATAATCAATGGGCGCTTCCGCAGCCGGGGCTGACTGAGGGAGAACCAGCAGCAGGCAGGCGGTAACCAGCAGGAATTTATCAGAAAGTTTCAACATGGATAGCCTCAAGTGAGCGACATTAAATCATGGTATGAATGTTGTTAATGAATTCGATCTCATCAATGGTTAAACAGAAACTCGCGGCTGCTGAGCACGCCCCAGAACAGGTCTTCTACGACTTGGCGTCTTTCGGCCTGCGGGGTCTCTTTCAGAATATTGAGCAACTGGGTATTTTCCTCTGGAGTAGGTTTCCGCGAGAGGCACAGCAGATAAATCTGCTCGACCAGTTCCTGGTCTGACTGCTTCGCATTCAGCAGTTTTGTGACCCGGCTCTCTTTGGCTTTAAGTTTGTTGTTGATGGTGTCCCCATTCGAGAGGTGCAGTACCTGAACCATCGTCGGTTCTTCGGATCGCTCGCATTCGCAGGTAATCATCCGCTCGTTGCGTCCAAAAGTCTTCAGGAAGTAGGAGATCACAGACGAATCATATAACTGAATCGCCCGGGTCCCCTTGGGGTAGAAGTCGGTTTTCTGCGGATTCGGTTCGTAATACTTTGTGAATTCATCCGGCACTTCCGTGACCTGCGAAATAGCGTCCAGCAGGACTTCGGCCATCATCCGCCGGGGGTAGTAGCGGGAGTAGAATCGTTTTTCGTCTTTGTTCTCGGGCAGTGGTTGACTGCTGCGCTGGTAAGCAGCCGACTGCAGGATGACCCGCATCAGTGCTTTCAGATCGAAGTTCTGGTCTTTCAGATAGTCGGATGCAGCTGACAGCAGCTCTTCGTTACTCGCGGGGTTTGATTCCCGCATGTCGTCCACCGCTTCGACCAGGCCGACCCCGAAGAAGTTGGCCCAGACGCGGTTTGTAATGGAACGGCTGAAGAAGGGGTTCTCTTTCGCAGTCAGCCAGTCTGCCAGATAGACGCGGCGGTCCTCGGGAGCATTGATGTCAATCGGCGCACCATCCAGCGGAGTGGGAGGCTGTGGTTTTCCGGTCAGTGGTTGTGCCAGATCCCCTTTAGTCGCTACAAACAGGGTGCGAATACCATCGCCTGAACCCTGGCTGCCACCCCAGCCCTTAGCTCGCACACGGGCGAAGAAATTAGCCATCGCGTAGTATTGGCCATTGGTCCATTTTTCGAGTGGATGGTTATGACACTTCGCACAACCGATGGCCAGACCCAGAAATGCCTGGCTCACATTTTCGGTCATGGATTCCGGATCCTGGTGGATCGCGTAAAAGTTGGTCGCGCCGTTTTCGATGCTGCTTCCCTGAGCGGTAATCAGTTCGTGAACCAGCTTGTCCCAGGGAGTGTTCTGTTTCACATGCTGATAGATCCAGTCGTGGTAGGCTTTGACTGCCTGGGGACGAATCAGTTCGCCATTGACCAGCAACAGGTCAGACCATTTGTAGGTCCAGTAATCCACGAACTCGGGGCGGTTTAACAGCTGTTCGATCAACTGGTTTCGCTTGTCCGGGCTCTGATCAGTGAGAAAAGCTTTGACTTCGGCAGGTGTAGGAAGGGTGCCTATCGTATCGATGTAGACCCGGCGGACAAATTCGGCATCGCTCGCCTGGGGAGAGGGGGGCAGGTTCAAACGTTTGAGCTGTTTGATGACCAGCTCATCAATGAAATTGTGTTTCGGAGATTTGGCATAGACGTCCGGATTGATGTCCTGCGGATAGGGAGACGTGATTTTGGAGATCGCGACTTTACTGGAGAAGATGCAGACAATCGCGCCTTCCCCATACCCGGTGACTTTGATATTTCCTGCTTCGTCTACCTGGGCGACGCTCTCGTTCACGGACGAAAACGCGGTCCAGCGGGTCACATCGCGGACAGAGTTGTCCGAGTAGCGGGCCTGGACCAGCAGACGCTGTGATTGTCCTTTGGTGAGAATCGAACGCCCGGGGAGGACCTGCAGGCTTTCGATGACAGCATCCTGTTCAGCCGGCGGTGTCGCCCCCTGTGCGATCCATTCGGAGAGAATCCGGTATTCGCGGGAATCGGTTTCGAAGCGGACGCCCCCTTTGTGCGGAACTGCTCCCGTTGGTTTGATCAACAGCAGACTGCGGGCCGGGTCAGACAGTTCAATGCGTCGTCCGCGTGCCTGTTCGACAATGGTGTGGAAGTCGCCCGGGACATCATACGCTTTCAGTGAGAGACGAAAGCCCCCTTTGCCTGCCAGGGCGCCATGACAGGGCCCCGAATTACAGCCTGTCTTAGTCAGGACCGGCTCAATATCGTTGCGAAAACTCCAGCGGTGGGGCTGGTCGAGACCACTGACGGTGACCTGGCTGGTCGATTTAGCCGAACCGGACTGGACAGTAATCTGGGCTGTGCCATTCCCGACCGGGACCGCGGTCTGGTCTTCAATCTTAACGACGTCTGGATTACTGGATGTCAGCTGGAATGGAGTCGTGACCGGTCCAGTGACTTCGTCATTGGTCAGTGTCTGCACCGAAAGCCCCTGGCGGGCTTCACTGCCACGCAGATCGATGGTTTGCGGGAACAGCTTGATGGCGGTGTCTGTTTGAGCTGCGGCCTGAGAGTGTGCAGGGCAGAGCACGCCAGCAAGGCAGGCGACGAGCAGGATGGATAAGACAGATGTTCGAGGAGTCATTGAGCACTTCTCTTCGTGTTATAATTAAAACAGTCGTGGTTTGATCAAAGTACGTAACGGCCGCGCAGCGACAAGGGCAGTTTGTTCCTCGTTAGAGTGAGGAACTCAACGTCTATTTAGTCTCAGTTGAGGTTTGAACTGAGGTTACGCGTTAAAACAGTTCACGGATTTCCTGCTTACCCACATCCACCAGCGGGAAGGGGCGACCGGCGGGGCCGGGGAGCACCGTGTGCAGATCGAAGCCGAGGCTGTGGTAAACGGTCGCTGCCAGGTCCCCGGGAGAAACCGGTCGATCTGCAGGAACACCACCAATCGGATCGCTGCTGCCGACCACGCGTCCACCCTGGACGCCTCCGCCGGCAAAGTAACAGGTAAAACATTGAGGCCAGTGGTCACGGCCTCCGGCTGGATTGACTTTCGGGGTACGGCCAAATTCCGCCACGTTGCAAACCAGGGTTTCGTCCAGCATGCCCCGGTCGTACAGATCTTCAATCAAGGCGCTGTAAGCCTGGTCGTACATAGGGGCAACGATATTCTTCATCCCCTCAATGGAGGTGAAAGGTTTCGAGCCGTGAATATCCCAGGTGATTTCGTTGAACACGGTCAGGAAAGTGTTGATCGTTACGAAACGCACACCGGCTTCCACCAGACGACGGGAGAGCAGACAGCATTGCCCGAAGCGGTTCATGCCGTAACGTTCGCGGACCTTCATGGGTTCTTTGGAGAGGTCAAAGGCTTCGCGGGCCTCTTTACTGGTCATCAGACGATAAGCCGAGTGAAAATTGCCGTTGAGCAGTTTGGCGTCTTCGGTCGATTCAAAATGATCGATCGTACTGTCAACCACGTCGCGGATTTTACGACGACGTTCCAGACGGGCCGAGCCAATTTCCTGGGGAGGCAGCATGTCGGGAACTTTAAAGTTCGGCTTGGAAGGATCAGCCATCAAGGCAAATGGATCGTGAGCTTTACCCAGGAAGCCCCCCGCCTGACCATTGGGCAAATTTCCACCGCCGCGGCCCATTGTTTCGGGGAGGACGACGTTGGCGGGCAGGTCGGTTTTACGCCCCCGCAGATAATCGACCACCGAGCCGATGTGAGGAGTATTGATGCCACCCGTGAAGAGTCGACCGGTCTGCATCATCTGCCAGCCGGCATCGTGGACGGCTGCCGCGGTATGATAACAGGAGCGAACCAGCGAAAACTTGTCGGCGACGCGCGCATGCAGCGGGAAAATTTCGGAAATATTGATATCGGGGGAGGCCGTATCAATGGGCTTAAAGGGACCCCGGATTTCGGACGGCGCCTCCGGCTTCATGTCGAAGGTGTCGAGCTGACTGGGGGCACCCAGATTGAAGATCATAATCGCCGCACGGTTGTCGTTCTTCTTGTCGACCATCCCGCGTTCTTTGGCTTCGAGGTACTGTGGCAGTGAGAGCCCCATAGCGCCTAATGTACCGACTTGCAGAAAGTCTCTGCGGGTGACTCCGCTACAGGTATGCGCTGTGCCTTTGCCAGTGAACTTCAGCATGATGAACCTCAATCTGTGGAATACGAATTAGGATCTGTCAGCGGTGGGGTCCGGCTATAAATTTTAGTCAGACGGAATCTGAACCACTGCGCGAATTTCCTACTCGCGCAAGAAATCCCTGATTCGTTTATTTTCGCATATCGTAGACGCAAAGATCAACATCGTCTTGTACGAATGACGCATAAATTTGTATTATTTACGCATGCAAGATCCTCAGAAATTCCGCGACGATTTCCTGAAACGCCTTGACAACAAACTCCATCTGGAAGAACTCTTTAACTACATTCCCGATGCTTATTTCTTTGCCAAGGACGCACAGGGACGTTTTATCAATATCAGTCGTGCCTGGATGGATGTGCGAGCGATCCCCCGCGAGGAAGACATCATCGGCAAGACCGATTTCGACATCCATCCCCAGGATCTTGCAGAACAATACGTGGCTGAAGATCAGCGGGTGATGGAATCCGCCACCCCACTCCCCAACCAGGTCTGGTTAATTCCCGATCGCCAGGGAAATCTGAAATGGTATCTCTGCAGTAAGATTCCCCTGTTCGGCGATGGCGGCAAGGTGATTGGCGTGGCCGGCGTGCTACGCGACATCAAAGTTGCCGGCTCCGAATTTCAGTCTTACCAGGAACTCGACCAGGTGATCGCTTACGTTCTGGAACATTACCAGGAACGCATCCAGATTTCCGAACTGGCCGATCTGATCTTTCTTTCTGTCAGTCAGCTCGATCGGAAATTTAAAAAGCTGTATCAGATTACTCCTCAAAAATATATTCTGCGGGTCCGCATCAACGCCGCCTGTCAGCTGCTGACGCGAACCGAAAAACGCGTGTCCGAAATCGCCCTCGAATCCGGATTTTATGATCAGAGTTATTTCACCAAACAGTTTGTCAACCTGATGGGGCTCTCTCCATCCGAGTACCGTAAACGTTTTCGGCAAGAGACGGAGATGGCCTGATTCACATTGGTCAGGCAATCAATTCATCAATCACGTGACCACCCACATCAGTCAGGCGGAACCGGCGTCCGCTGTAGAGGTAGGTCAGCTTTTCATGATCCATTCCCAGCAGTCGTAAGATCGTGGCGTGCAGATCATTCACATGTACTTTGTTCTCCGCTGCTTTGAAGCCGATCTCATCGGTGGCTCCATATGTCGTTCCTGCTTTGACGCCACCGCCGGCCATCCAGGTGGTAAACGCATGCGGATTATGATCGCGTCCCGGGTTGGCCCCTTTCTGAGCGATCGGCAGGCGGCCAAATTCACCACCCCAGATCACCAGCGTTTCGTCAAGCAGGCCGCGGGCTTCCAGGTCACCCAGCAAAGCCGCGATCGGCTGATCGGTTTCGCCGGCGAAGCCGCTGTGATTCCCTTTGATGTCCTGGTGGCCGTCCCAGCTCCGTTGATTCTCCATTCCGCCGGAGTAGATCTGTACGAAGCGGGTGCCCCGTTCCACCATTCGCCGTGCGATCAGACACTGTTTTGCGAAGTGCTCACACTGTTTGTTGCCAATCCCGTACTGATCCTGCAGGTGTTTCGGTTCCTTCGAAATGTCTAATGCTTCGGGAGCCGCACTCTGCATGCGATAGGCGAGCTCGAAACTTTCGATGCGGGCTGCGAGTTCCTGGTCTCCTTCGTTCTGTTCCAGATGCTGTCGATTAAGTGCTTTTACGAGATCAAGCTGCGAACGCTGGCGTCCTTTGTTGGTTAATACTGACGGAGGTTGCAGGTTGTCGATGGGCTCACCGGTTGGTCTGAGATACGTTCCCTGGTAAACGCTGGGCAGAAACCCGGCGCCCCAGTTCAGGCTGTGTCCTTTGGGGAGTCCGCGTCCCAGGGGATCGGACATCACCACGAAAGCCGGCAGGCTGTCACTTTCAGAACCCAGTCCGTAAGTGACCCAGGAACCGACACAGGGATGCCCCATTTTGGGGACGCCGCAATTCATCATGAACAGCGCGGGGCTGTGATTGTTTGATTCTGTATGCCCCGAGTGAATGAAGGCCATCTTGTCGACATGCTGGGAGAGGTGCGGGAAAATATCCGAGACCCATTTCCCTGATTCGCCATGCTGTTTGAATTTGAAGGGGCTTTTCATCAGCGGTCCGACCGCGTTTTGAAAGAAGCCGGTCTTGTTGTCAAACCCTTCCAGGGCCACGCCATCCCGCTTTTCCAGTTCGGGTTTATAATCCCATGTATCGACCTGGCTCGGTCCACCATTGATAAACAGCCAGATGACCGCTTTCGCTTTCGCGGGCATATGCGGTTCCTTCGGTGCCAGCGGATTGTTGGGACGCACAGCCGGAGCGGCCTGGCTGGTTTCCAGGAGTCCCTCCTGTTGCAGCAGGCTGAGCAGGCCCAGCGTACCGATACCGCTGCCGGCCCGTTTTAGCAGCTGTCGGCGGGCCAGTAACTGGTTGATTGAAATGGTCGGCAGTTCTGTGATGGGTTGTGACATCCTGTTTCTCCGGATAATTCGATTGAACTGTGTATTTAAAACTGGTCTCACAGAAAGTCGCGTTTAGTTGGGATAGATGAATTCATTGGTACTGAGCAATGCATGTGTAAAGTCGGTTAACGCCAGCAGTCGTGGTTCCGCTTGCTTCTCCGCGGTATAGGACTGCTCGTGCTGTTTGATAAACTCGACTGAAATCGCTGTTTCACTGGCGGTCGGCTTTCGTCCCAATGCGATCTGGTAGGCATCAGCGACTGCCTGTTCCAGTGAGTCGGGCTGTTGCTGCTGGATCCGCTTGGCGAAGGACTTCGCACTCTCGCGGATAAAGTCGGCATTCATGAACAGCAGGGCCTGCGGGGCAATGGTGGTGCTCGAGCGTTGACCAATGCTGACCAGTGCTTCCGGGGCATCAAAGAGTTGCATCATCGGAATCAGCTGACTCCGTTTGATTTTGAAATAGATGCTGCGACGCTGGTTATCGGTCTTCAGCGAACCGGGGCCGTACATGGTTGTATCCAGACGATCGCCGACATACAGAATCGAATCGCGAATGGCTTCCCCTTCCAGACGCTGAGGTGTACGACGCCAGTGCAGCTTGTTTTCGGGATCTATCTTTGCCTTGTCTGCATCGAAATCGGTCGACTGTCGATACGTAGCGCTGAGCATGATCTCTTTGTGCAGCGGCTTGAGGTGCCACTGGTGTTTGATGAGCTGGTTCGCCAGGAAGTCGAGCAGCTCCGGATGTGTGGGGCGCTCTCCCTGCAGTCCAAAGTCGTTCGGCGTGCTGACGATGCCGGCTCCCATATGATGCTGCCAGAGTCGGTTCACCAGCACCCGGGCCAGCAGCGCACCAGCGCCCTGATTGGTATCGGTCATCCAGTTGGCCAGTGAAGTACGTCGATACGAGGTGGTCGCGGACTGCGGAGGTTCTTCAATCCACTTCTGTTCCTGTTTTGGGTTTCGCATCAGTACCTGCAGGAAACCCTGTTCGGCGACTTTCCCCTTTTGATCGGTGTCACCCCGCGTCAGGTAGTATGTAACGTCGAAGAAGTCTTTTCCCTGGGTGTGGTGCCGAACCGGTTTGATTTCTGGACCTTCACTGCAGATCATGACTTTCGTCAACGCGGGCTGTGGTTCTGTTTTCAGGTGCTGTTCGACCTTGCCGGACAACGCGACCCATTCCGAATCCTGTTCGCGATAGTAGCGCTTGAGAATCTGTTTTAATCCTGCATTCAGCTTTTTCTGGTCTCCCTGCTCTACTAACTGCAGGGCCTGGGCCAGCTGTTCGGGACTGCCGGTTCCCGTTTTGACAGGAGGAGCACTAGCACTGCTGACCGAGAATCGTGGGTGTCCGATACTGTGATTCACGTTGTTGGTAAATGACATGGTGATTGTCAGCTCGGTTTCGCCTGTGAACTCCAGCGGCTTTTCCAGGTCGAAGACAATCGCCTGATCCTTGCCGATTCCGCCCAGGTCAACGGCCCAGCCGGAACCGTATTGTCCATCGATGGCACTCGCTGCAGAGAGCGTGGTCTTGTTCTGTTCGTGCGTCGCACGGGCGTTGGTCAGCTTCAGGTCCTGGCTCTTTGCCTCTTTTTCATTCAGTGATTTGGCTTTGACTTTAAATGCGGTTAGCGAGAAGTTGCCGTTCACCGCGCGACCGGGTCCCTGGTGGGGCAGGCTGCGATGCGTCAATGTTTCCAGACGAATCGAACGCAGGGGGCTCACACTGGTTTTCAGGCGGAAGGTAAAGTGATCCTGGTTGATGTTCGGGCCGCTGACCAGGATCGAGCCATCTTCGAGTTTTTCAAAGCGGGCTTTCCCCTTAGATGAATGGCTGGTGACTTCGGGGACAATCCACTGATCCAACTGACTCCGATCGACTTTACCCTGCGTGAGCCACTGTTCAAACTGCGGGTTGAGCTGATTCGCTTCGTAGTCGCGCAAGGCTTTGACGAGTGGAGCGTGTGCCTGGTCAAAGGCGGCCTTCTCTCTCTGATATTTTTCGGGATCGAGATCGATTTCAATCTCGGTGCGGACGGTCGTGGTGAATGTCGAGAGCATCCGGTAGTAATCGCGGGTGGGGATGGGATCAAACTTATGATCGTGGCAGCGGGCACAGCCCACGCTCAGTCCCAGCATAGCCAGACCGGTGGTGTTGAGCATGTCATCCAACGCGTCATAGCGGGTGCGTTCCACTTCATTGGCAGTGATCTGGGTTGGAAAAACACCTGCGCCCAGAAAGCCGGTCGCCATCAGTGCCAGCGGATTTTCAGGAGCGATTTCATCCCCGGCCAGCTGCCAGCGGACAAACTGATCGTAAGGCATGTCCTGGTTGAGGGCTTTGATCACAAAATCGCGGTAGTGATAAGCATAGTTGCGGTCGTAGTCGTGTTCGAAGCCGTGGCTCTCTGCGAAACGGGCGATGTCGAGCCAGTGTCGCGCCCAGCGTTCCCCGTAGCGGGGACTGTTGAGCAGCCGATCGATCAGTTTTTCATAGGCGTCGGGACTCTGATCTGCCAGGAATTCTTCGATTTCCGCAGGTGTGGGGGGGAGGCCGATCAAGTCGAAATAAGCGCGGCGGATGTAGGTCCGTTTGCTGACCTCTGCGTTGGGGGTTAAACCTTTGGGTTGCTGGGCAGCGAGGATGAACTGATCGATCTCATTGTGGGCCCAGTCGTTGGATTTCACTGTTGGGACGGCAGGTTGACTCAGCGGTTGAAATGACCAGAACTTGCGATCGGCGTCTGTTACTGCGAGTGGGCCGGCTTCTGCTTTGTTGCCAGTGGCCAGCGGTTTGTCGTAGGGTGCGCCCAGGTCGATCCATTTCGAGAGGCTGGCAATCTCTTTGTCGCTGAGCTTCTTCTCCTTGAGCGGCATGTAGGGCTCTTCGCGGTGTTCGACCAGAGCCATCAGGTAGCTCTCTTTGCCGGTCTTTTCAATCATACCGCTGTCGAGCAGCTTCTTACGGGTGGAGAGGTCAAAGTCTCCTTTGACAGATTGGCCCCCATGACATTTCAGACATTTTGCAGCCAGCAGGGGGCGGACTTCCTTCTTGAACAGTTCCAGTCCCTGCTGCATCCGTTTCGCATGGTCAGCGGGGAGCACCGGTTTCTTTTCGGCGGCGGTCAGTGCGCTGCTGGACAGGCTGGCGATTAACAACATGAGCGCGATGGTAAAATTTCGCATCAATGCCTCTTCGTCTGGAAGTTTCAGCGGGAATGAAGTTCTGGTGTGTCAGGTCTCTTTATCTATGTCACAAAAGTGGAGCCGGGAAATCAATTACGAACCTGGTTTTCCGGCCTGGTAAAGTCTGGAAATCTCGTCTGCGGAAAGTGCCCGACCAAACAGGGCAAACTCGTCCAGGCGGCCATTCAGACTGCGAATGCTGTGAGCGCCCGAGTGATTCTGGGGACGCCAGTTTCCGATTTCCGCAGGCCCAATGACCAGCGGGACCGGCTTCTCTATTTTATGGTGGCTGACGGGATCGCCGTCCAGATAATGCACGACCTCTCGCTTCTGCTGATCGTAAACCGTGACCAGGAAAATCCAGCGGCCCAAATCGGTGGGCTGCAGCACGACGGGGGAGAAAAAGTTCTTCACCTCGCCAGTATTCACGCCGAGGATGATCTCCCCTTTGTCGCTTAACTGCCAGTGGGGATTACCGGGTTTGAAGCCATCGGTGAGCATCAGGGAACTCAACCAGCGGTCGAAGCCCTCGATGCGAACCCAGGCCATAAATGTGAGGGACTGGTATTCCCCCGGAATCTGCAGCCGTACACGGTCACTGGTTCGTTTGAATTCGAGTCCCTGTTTATCGGGCCAGCGACCTGAAGTCCACTGACAGCCGACAATCGCGCCGTCTGTCGCAGAGGACAACGGCTGCCGGGCTTTGTTCTTCAGTGTCCTGACCCAGTTCGATGGCTCTTCAAAGTCATAGTAGGCGAGCAGGCTCGGATCGTTCTTGAGACGCTGATTCTGCTCACGCCAGTGTGAGAGCTGCTGTTCCTGCTGACGGGCCGCGAGTTGAGAAAGTTCCTCGAGGTCGATCAACGGTCGGATTGCTTCCTGTAACTCGTTGAGCGTTCCCTGGGCATCGAAGTTGACTCCTTCCCCGGTCGTCAGGCTCTGTAGTGGTGGAGCACTTTGCTGCTGGTTGGCAGCGTGCAGTTCGACCTTGCCATCAATGACTTGCACCTGTCCGTTCCCGGTTTCATCCAGGGAGAGGGTAAATTCCGTACCCAGATCGACCACGTTCAGTCGGGAGGTGGCGACGGAAAATCCCTGAGCCTGTTCTGGAACAGAGGCACGCACCTTTCCGTATTCACAGAAGGCTTTGAGGGGAGAGATCAGTTTGATCGCCGCGGGACCTTCGATGAGCACCGAGGCGCCGCTGATCATCTCGACCTGAATCTTACCGCTTTTCAGTTTCAACCAGCCGGCCGACAGACCGGCACCAGCCTGGAGATCGCGGGGTGTTTCCCACTCAACGCCCACGGCCTGCGTGAGCAGAGCGATGTGATCGGTTTGTGGTTCACTGGCAACAGGAGAGGCTTCAGAAGATTTCGTTTCGGGAACATTAGCGATGTGTGATTCTTGTCCAGATCCAATGCTCCAGCCGGCGTAATAGGAGAGCGAAAGCAGAAGGGTTGCCGCGACGACTGAGGAGATTAATAAAAGTACAAACCGAGAGGCATTCCACTGGGAGTCAGTTCGCGGCTCAACATGCTGTGGGACCCACGGATCGGCGTCTCGTGTCTCGGCGGCCCAACTGGCCAGGCCGGAATGCACCTGCAGATAGTCAATGTAGAGCTGACGCTGGTCGGCATCCTCTTTGAGAATCTGCTCCAGTTCCATCTGCTCGGATTCGCTGATGGTTTCCTGGAGCAGGGCATCGATCAGCTGAACGGTTCGATTGTCGGAAGAAGAGGATGAATTCATGAGCCTGCCTCCGTGGATGGTAGTGACTGCTGCATGCAGTCCATGAGTTTCAGGCGCAGACGCGCCAGCTTTTTGTAGATCGCATCGCGGGAGCGGCCCAGTTGATCAGCGACTTCCTGAATCGTCTGCGGACCATGATAGCAGTCGAGAATCAGTTTTCGGTTCTCATGGTCCAGTTTCTGAATGCAGTCCTGTAGAGCCTGTTTTCGTTGTTCTGACTCCGGCAGCGACTTGTTCTGCTGAGCTGCGATCAGCGAGAGGACTTCATCGGAGAAATAATGACGGTCCCGGCTCTGAACCCGTTGGAAGTTCTTCACCTCGTAGAAGGCGATCCCGCAGGCCCAGGATGCAAAACTCTGAGACGCATCGAAGGTCTGCCATTTCCGCCACAGGACCAGGCAGGTCTGCTGGAACACATCTTCCGCATCGGTCTGGTGCGGCAGCAGCGTACCGATAAAGCCCCGGATCAGGCTGTGATGCCGGGCCAGCTGAGAGACGAAATGCTCATCAGGTACAGCGCCTGCCGTCGTTTCAGGATTTCCGGTTGTATCTCGGTTTGAGTCCATACTGATAATCGTACACAAGGTCGGAGATTGGACGGCTCGAAAACGCTTTTTTCCCGATGAGGAGGGAATCAACGTCTCTGCTTTTGTATAAGTCCCTGTTTTGTATTGCTTTATAAGAATCTCGATTATACCAGTCTTTTCCACGCTTTACAGAAGATTTGATTCTCCCAGCGACAGATTGACCGACAGACAGTTGTTCAACAGTTGCGACCTCTGGGACAGTGCTTCATCGCGGTCATTTGATTTCAGGGAAAAAGATTTTCAGACACGGAACGTTTTCAGAACTGTCCCGCATTCTAGATCGAATCACAAATCTCGCTGGTCGCCCCACTTGCGAGTTTACGGTAGAACGGGTACTCTCCTTGAGTTATCATTTAACATTTCACCCTGCGCGGCGGTCTCTGCCGGGCAGCCTGTAATCTTCGTGACAACATACATCGATCAGAGTGGTATCAATCAATGGATGATCAAAGCCGGATTGTCATTACCGGAATTGGCCTGACAGCTCCGAATGGCAATAACCTGGAGGAATTTCGGCAAAGTCTGCTGGCAGGACGTTCGGGTGTTGTAGATTATGACATTCGTTACATGGGGCATGTCCTCGCGGGTGTCTGTGATTTCGATGAATTGCGTTATCAGAAACGCAAAGAAGTCCGCCGGGGAACGCGTGCGGGCTCCATCGCTGTCTACTGTGCGAACGAAGCCGTCAATCAGTCCGGCCTCGACTGGGAAAATGTCGCCCGCGACCGCGTCGGCGTTTATCTCGGCATTACCGAGCACGGCAACGTTGAGACCGAGAACGAAGTCTACGAAATTTCGCAGTTCGATTACGATACAAAAGTCTGGTCGCACCACCATAATCCCCGTACTGTGGCGAATAACCCGGCGGGGGAAGTCACGCTGAATCTGGGGATCACCGGCCCGCACCTCACGCTCGGCGCCGCCTGTGCTGCCGGGAACGCTGGATTTATTCAGGGCGTGCAGATGCTGCGGCTGAACGAAGTCGATCTGGCCCTGTGTGGTGGTGTTTCTGAGAGTATTCACACGTTTGGAATCTTCGCCAGCTTCCAGAGCCAGGGCGCTCTGGCCGTCAATGAAGATCCCACCAAAGCCTGTCGTCCCTTCGACGTGAACCGGAATGGAATCGTCGTTGCCGAAGGGGGCGCGGTCTGCACGTTGGAACGTCTTCCCGACGCATTGGCACGTGGAGCTACTATTTACGGTGAAATCGTGGGCTACGCCATGAATTCCGATGCCAGCGATTTCGTGCTCCCCAACTCCTCGCGTCAGGCGGAATGTATTCGGCTGGCCCTCAATCGGGCGGGGCTGGAACCTTCCGATATTGATATCCTGAGCAGTCATGCCACCGCCACCCACCAGGGAGATATCGAGGAAGCCAAGGCACTTGCCTCCGTATTTGGAGATTGCCCTAAGCTGGCGATTAACAATACCAAGAGCTTTATCGGCCATGCGATGGGCGCTGCGGGGGCTCTCGAACTGCTGGGGAATCTGCCCGCCTTTGACGATGGCATCGCGCATGCGACTTTGAACCTGGATGACCTTGATCCGGAGTGTAAACTCTCACAGATCGTAGCCAATGAGCCACGACAGATGGAACAGGTTGAATGCATTCTGAATAACTCCTTCGGGATGTTGGGAATCAATTCGGTTCTGATCGTGAAAAAGTACGCTACCTGAACTGAACGGTAGACATACCCCGCTTTTCCACTCTGCGCAGTCTGATTCTCTGTCGAAACTGAGCTTCCTTTCGTAATTAAGCCGCTCCTGTGCAGATTTTCTGAAAAACTCTGTGTTCTTATGACCTGAGTCGGTTTAAATCTCAGTTTAAATCAAGTTATAGTATTTTCCCCGAGGGGCGGGTTTTTGTTTCCCGGCTTCTAGCGGGGAGGTTGTTGGTTTGCTATAAGTGGCTTCCCCTCTCTGGGTTTCGCGGCGGATCTGTACATATCGCCGCTGGAAATCGACGTTACAGGATTTTAGAAAGTTTGGAGTTTCTGCATGGCGCCGGAACAAATCAGATCGGTTATCTTGGATATCTTGGCTCGAATTGCTCCCGATGAAGATCTTTCGGAACTCGATGATAGCGTTCCTTTTCGGGATCAGATGGAACTGGACAGCATGGACTTTCTGGATATCGTCATGGAGCTGCGAAAGCTCTATCGCGTGCAGATTCCGGAAGAAGACTACGGCGAACTGGTAACCATGGACAGCACCGTGACCTACCTGACTCCCCTCCTGAAGGATGCTGAAAGCACCGTCTGATTCTCCAACCTTCCCGACGCCATGACCTACGATTCGATTATTATTGGTGCCGGCCTTTCCGGGCTGGCTGCAGGAATCCGACTGGCGTACTATGGGAAGCAGGTGTGCATCCTCGAACGGCACACCACCATTGGCGGATTGAACTCCTTCTATCGCCTGCGCGGTCGCAATCATGATGTCGGTCTGCACGCCGTCACCAACTATTCGCCTCCAGGTGGAAAACGGGGCCCCCTGAATAAGATTCTCAGGCAGCTCCGTTTTCAGTGGGATGACTTCGACCTCAGCCCCCAATGTGGCTCTTCGGTCGTCTTCCCCGGACATACTCTGCGGTTCAATAATCAATTCGATTATTTCGAAGCCCAGATTGCCGAACAGTTTCCCAGTCAGATCGACGGCTTCCGCCGACTCGTTGCGGACATCGACTCTCACAACATCGGCGATCTCGGACAGACCTGGATCTCGGCCCGCAAGCGCATGGCCGAACAGATTTCCGATCCGCTGCTGATCAACATGCTGCTCTGCCCGCTGATGTTTTACGGCAGTCCTTCCGAGCACGATATGGACTTCAACCAGTTCGTGATCATGTTCCGCAGCATCTATCAGGAAGGTTTTGCCCGCCCCTATAAAGGCGTGCGGCTGATCCTCAAAAACCTGGTCCGCAAATTCAAAGAGCTCGGCGGTGAACTCAAGCTGCGTGCCGGCGTTCAGCAATTGCTCACCGACGGTCAGCATGTGAATGGCGTCATGCTCGATGACGGGCAGATCCTCCAGGCTAAAAACGTGCTTTCCTCGGCTGGATCCGCGGAAACACTCAAGCTCTGTGGGGCTGATGTCACAGCAGATGAACGTTTTACGCCGGGGGAAATATCGTTTGTCGAAACGATCTCCGTGCTCGATCAACAGCCTGCGGAATTCGGACACGAGGAGACGATTGTCTTCTACAATGAATCGGAAGACTTCTATTACGAGCAGTCCAAAGATCCGGTCGACGTTCGCAGCGGCATTATCTGCTCGCCTAATAATTTCGAGTACGATCAGCCGCTCGAAGAGGGATCGATCCGCATTACAGCTCTCGCGAATCCCGATTACTGGATGAATCTCCCCGAAGACAAGTACGTCGCTGAGAAGAAATACTGGTACGATCAGATTCTCGAGTCCTCGATGCGTTACATCCCCGACTTCCGACCGCATGTTATCGATGTGGACACGTTCACACCCCGCACCATTAAGAAGTTTACCGGGCACATCAACGGCTGTGTGTACGGGGCGCCACAGAAAATCCTGGATGGTACCACCCCTTTCGACAACCTCTTTCTGTGTGGCACCGATCAGGGCTTCCTCGGCATTATCGGTTCGATGCTTTCCGGGATCAGCATTGCTAATCTGCACCTGCTGAACGCGAAGTGAGCCGATTACCGGTTTTCTGACATGCTGTACCTCTGCTTCACTGTGCGATAAATCCGCTATTTCTATAACTCTGCGGCTGCGAATTGTCACACTTTTGTCACAGTATTCTCTTTTACTCTGGTATAGTAGACAAAGCCCCTGATTTTCGATAAACAGGAGAAGCAATGTTGTCATCTTACGCCCGGGCATGAGTTCCTTCATGGTCCCGTTTTTTCTTCTCTGCTGATTTAAATACGACGCTGAATTATTATGGCCAAAGACTTTTTGAAAGACGCAAAAGACGAATACGATGTCATCGTCATTGGTAGTGGTCTGGCAGGCATGACCTCCGCCAATATTCTGGCCCGGCAGGGGTATTCCGTGCTGCTGCTGGAACATCATTACCAACTGGGAGGCATGGCCACCTGGTTCAAACGGCAGAACGGGCACATCTTTGATATCTCTCTCCACGGCTTCCCCTACGGCATGCTCAAGAGCTGCCGGAAATACTGGACCCAGGAAATCGCAGATAACATCGTCCCCCTGCGAGGCGTCCGCTTTGAAAATCCGCAGTTCTCGCTGGAGACCACCTTCACCCGTGATGACTTCACCCGCCTGCTGATCGAAAAATTCGGCATCGAATCCGAAACCGTCAAGAACTTCTTTGATACTGCCCGTAAGATGAACTTCTTCGATGATCAGGGCAAAACCACTAGAGAACTGTTCGAAGAGTTCTTCCCCGGCCGCGATGATGTCGTCCGCCTGCTCATGGAACCGATCTCCTACGCCAACGGTTCGACTCTCGAAGATCCTGCGATCACCTACGGCATCGTCTTCTCGAACTTCATGCAGAAGGGCGTCTACACCTTCCGCGGCGGTACCGATCACCTGGTCAAACTGATCAAGGCTGAAATGGAACGCAACGGCGTCGATGTCCGCATCCGCACCCAGGTCGAAAAGATCGAGGTCACTCCGGATCGTCGAGTGACCGGCGTCGTGGTCAACGGACGTCGCATTGGCTGTAAAGCCATCATGTCCAACTCGAACATCAAAGGCACCATCCTCAATCTCGTTGGCGAAGAACATTTCGATCCCGAATACGTTGAGGAAACCAAAGCCGTCCGCCTTAACAACAGCAGTACCCAGGTCTATATCGCTCTCAAGCCGGGCGACGAACTTGATTTCTGCGGCGACCTGCTCTTCCATTCCGAGCACAAAGGCTTCGATATCAAAGCCATGCTCAGTAAGGATGTCAGCAGCCGCACCTTCTCGTTCTACTACCCTGAGACCCGCCCCGGCAGCGAACGCTCTCTGATCGTCTCGTCGACCAACGCGAATTTCAGCGACTGGGCTAATCTTCCCGACGACCAGTACGAAGCCGATAAGAATCACCTGATCGAGACGACCCTCGACTGCCTTGAACAGTACGTTCCCAACATCCGCGAACGTGTGGACCACCTCGAAGCTTCCACCCCGCGGACCTTCCAACGCTACACGCAGCACCTGCAGGGAGCCTCGTTCGGAACCAAGTTCGAAGGGCTCAAGGTCAGCAAGGAACTGCCCGAACAGATCGAAGGCCTGTACCATGCCGGCTCGGTCGGAATCATCATGTCGGGCTGGCTCGGCGCTGTGAATTACGGCGTGATCGTCAGTAACGACGTCGATAAATACCTGACACCCGCTGCCGCCAGCATCTGAACCGCAGCCCCTGTTCGCACAGACCCGCTCACACAATAGAAACGGATTGATCTCGTGAATCTGGATGAAATCAAAGCCTGTATTCCGCACCGGGAACCTTTTCTGTGGCTCGATGAAGTCGTCGCGCTGGAAGAAAACAGCATCCACGCCCGCAAGTTCGTCTCACCCGATCTGGACCTCTTTCAGGGACACTATCCCGATCACCCGGTCCTGCCTGGCGTGATCCTCTGTGAAGCTGCGATGCAGGCCGCCGCTGTCTTTATCGCGAAGACAGACGCCCCGTCCAGCGACAAAGTACCCGTTGCCACCCGGCTGAACAACACCAAGTTCCGCCGGATGGTCAAGCCGGGGGAGACGATTGATATCCAGGTGACTCTCAGTGAAAAAATGGGCGGTGCCTGGTTCTTTACCGGCAAACTCTCGGTTGGTAAAGAGACCGCTGTCCGTCTTGAATTCGCCGTGACCGCAGCTGAGGCTTAAAGCGAATCGCTCAACGCGTCGCTTATTTTTCCGCGGACTGATCTTCGATCCGATACAGGAAATGTTCGGTGCGCAGAATCAGCGACTTGCCAGCGACCGCCAGCGATGCCACACAGCCTTCCTGCAGCTGGTTCGCTGCCAGTTCCTTGTATTCTTTACCGGGCACAAACACCCGCGTGACTCCTTCACGGTCCGGAGCATAGATCTTCCCATCTGCATAAATCGGAGATGCTGAAAACGAACTGCGGTCCATCCGTTCTTTCCAGACCAGCTTACCGGAGTCCTCAGCATCCAGGCACGACGCGATACCCTTATCGTCGATCATATAGATCAGGCCGTCGATCAGCAGTTGTGACGGCTTGGAAGGAATCCCCTTCTGTTCGACCCATTTGACGTGCGAGTCAGTCACGTTCCCTTTACCACCTGGATTGACGACATACAGATGGGCTTTCGGGAAACCGGTACCGACGTAGATCTTCTCTCCATCATACAGCGGACGATTCGCAGCGGAGTGCTGGGGATAATAGAACTTCCAGTACTCTTCTCCCGTCAGCGGGTTATAGGAAACGGTTGCTTTCGCCGCCGGGCTGATCAGCTGTACGCGTCCCTCGTATTCAATCACCCGGGGTGTGGCGAATGCTTTCTTGGAATCGCCATTCTTGGTCCCGTATTCGATATCGCGATCTTTTTTCCACACCTCTTTGCCGGTCTCTTTATCCAGCGCGACGATGTACTGGTAATCGTAACCATCATACTGCAGGATCAGCAGGTTCTGATAAATGATGGGTGATGACCCCGCACCCCGCCAGTGATTGCAGGGATAATCGCGGCGTTCCCAGAGGATATTTCCGTTCTTCGTATCCAGGCAGGCGGTTCCATAGGCACCGTAATGCACGTAGATCCGTCCCTCTTCGATGATCGGGGTACTCGAGGCGTGCGAGTTACTCGGATCAATATATTGCGGCTTCTCCACGTCGAAGATTTTCTTGTCGATCAGAATCTTACCTGTGTTGAAATCGACGCAGACCACTCCCAGCTCTTTACCATCCTTGGTTGAAGTCGTGACCCAGACCTGATCTTTCCAGACCACGGGAGACGACCAGGCCCGTCCGTGAATCGGCGTCTTCCAGACGATATTCTCTTTCTCACTCCAGGTCGTGGGGAGTCCGGTCGCTTCCGATGTGCCGTCCGCATGAGGGCCCCGGAACTGGTTCCAGTAAGGTTCCTCAGCCGAGACACGAACCGGGGCAGTCAGAACCAGAGCCAGTAGACAGGCAGCGGAAAACAGACATCGTAAGTGGGACGCAGACATTACGGGATCCTGTATCGAAGTAGAAAATCGGGAAGGAGATCGAGATTCAATCGGACGACGAAACGCCGCCATATCGGGGGATAATAACTAAAGGAAGTTAACGTGCAGGCCTTGTTTCCTGCCTCATTCTGATTATAGAACTCGGCACACCCGATGCAATTGTAAACCGGCTTCAATCTGTTTCTGAGGATTCTTTACGAACGAATTCGACATCGATGATATCCTCTTCCTTCACGGTGCTCTGTGTACTGCTGAAGTCTTGAAAGCCGGCGTGGCTCGAATGAAAGCTCGCATGACTCTGAACTTGCAGCATCGCTTTCTTGCGGAGCCATTCCCCGATATGCACCTTCAGCAGTTCGCGAACGGGGGGAATCAGTAATGCGAATCCGAGCATGTCTGTCATGATGCCAGGGGTGATCAGAAACGCCCCCGCGATCAGAATCATCAGACCGTCCAGCACAACGCCTGTCGGCTGCTGTCCCTGAACCAGATTCATCTGGATCTTCTTCCAGGCCTGCGCACCCTGTTTGCGTGCCAGCCAGGCACCCAGTATTCCCGTAACGACGACCAGGCCAAACGTGACGGTCGGACTGGTCAGCGAACTGAACCAGAGCAACAGCCAGAGCTCGGCCAGGGGAATCAGCGTGAATAACAGAAACAGGCGAAACAGCACGGTCGGTCACCAGGAAAAACAGTTACTAAATGCGAGGCACCGGTGTTCATTCTATACCAAACCGACGCCTCTGAACATCCCCACCTTTCGAGACGGGGACTCTCTTTTTTCTGAAAAACGAAAATTCTCAAATGCCCACAATCTAAAAAAATAGAACGCGTGAACGTGCTCAAAGGATCAAACACAGTGCATAAAATTCACTTGATTCGCACCTGCCGAATCGTATGTTGTTTGTTTCTGGCTCGCGCGCGAGGCGGGTACTCTTCGCACTGTTCTTGCAGAACCGGTGTCACAACAGCACCTGAATTCGCGTCGATTTTCACCGGGTATCCACCAGGAACATTCCGAATGCATGCACGATGTTCCCGATTTGAGCAGGGCGTACCAGGACACAAACCGGCCAGACCAGGACAAAATCCGGGACGCACTTGGACAAAATTCCGGACACACCAGGACAAAATTCTGGCTTGACCTCCCCGAGCGCCTCAACAAAATAACGAACATCAAAAAAACAATACTCATCAACTTCATCCTCCATTGAAAGTGCATCTGACACTCAACCTCCTGAGCGGCAAGGCGCCAGCCGCCGGCAACCAAGGAAAGCTCTGAAATAATAAAATAAAACAAAACCCATTCCGCTCAGATCAGCGGGCGCAGGATGTAGTTCAGGTTCCACTTGAATGACAACTGGAAGTCGATATAAGAAATCAGCAACTTGGAATCCTACCAGAAATCCCCACAGACAGCGCAGATGAATATCCGCCAGTGAAAATAGAAAGGACACTAAACTGCATCTCTGGAGAGATGGCGTCATGAAGTTCATAAGAAGTTCATGATTTATGTCACGACGTGGTGGTATCAGGACTGATTAATCTTTACGGTGAATGAGGGCTCTGATTAATCGTCAGTCGACGATCATCGCTTTCAGATTTGTTATCAATCCGTTGTCGGGGGATGCACACGCTCATGGGTAAAGGTATTTTCTCAAAAGTCTCTAGCTGGTTCACAGGTAAGTCACGTGCTCAACCTGACGAAAAGGCAGACTCGTCAATGGTCGGCGTGACCATGGACGCTCAGGGGCGGATCTATGTTGATGGAAAACATCAGCCGCATCTGGAGGAGAAATTGAAGGCGCAGTTTCAAGAACGCGTGGAACCGCGGGCTCACCACTTCCAGTTTGCGAAATACTGGCTGCCACACCTGGCACTGGGAAACTCAGTAAAATTCTATGACACATTTACCGGCGATGACGCGCAGCAATCGCTGGAAGTTCTCTGGAACGGGGTAGGGACGCAGCTCAAGAACGAAGAACCGTTGTCTGCGGAGGGGCTTGCACTTACTTCCCAGGAAGCAGGGGAGTGGAAAGTGATTTTGATCAGCATGCCTGCTCCACTGGTTCCGAATGAATGCCATTTTGTCGCTGCAGTGCTTAATCCAGACCAGCCCACAGAGCTGCGGCTGTTTGGGCTGGAAAAAGCAGCCCCCAACACGGACAGTGATCTGGAAACCGTGCTCGTGGAATGGAATACGGAAGGGCGACACACCTATTCACCAGCAGCAGCTGCCGCATCGGATGCCTTTATCAAACGCATCCTGCAGATTGTAGACTCAGCAGAGGAGTCGATCACGTTCGTTGATCTGCGTCCCATGGGTTGGTTTTCCTGAAGGATAAAGAGGCGGGTGAGCCCGAATATAATTCGGGCCGAGCGCAGCGAGCAGGAAACTGTCAGGGAGAACGCCCAATCCAGCAACACAGTTCGATTCCAGAAAAGTAGCGGAAGACCTGCGTGACCTCCCGCCTGGTGGCCATCAAGTTTCAGTGAATCCCCCAGGGGAAACCAGGAAACACTCCGAACAAATTACGTTGCGTCAAACGCAATCAGATATCATAGGGAACGGCACAAACAGGAATAGAGGGAGATCTCCCCTGCACATCAGGCACTAGTGAAAATCAGCACCAGAAAGTCGCAGATCACAGCGCAACCGAAGATCAGTCAGTGAATTTTCGTGCCTTTCGTGTTTTTCGTGGTTAAGAAACAAAAAAAGTGCGAACCGCACAGCACGTTGTTCGCCAACGTATCTGTGCCATTCGCACTTATTGAGAGTTACAGTCTCACAGACAACGTCACCCCGAAAAAAATGACTTTCGAGGTGCATTGCCCAAACTGAATTAACCTTACTTCTTCAAATCAAAATCAACCGTCGTCTGTCCTTTTTCCACGGTCGCTTTCAGACTGCTGTTCGCCGGGCTCGAATATTTCGGCGGCAGGAGCTGTTTGGCTCCCTTTTCTTCGGCTTCCGCGTCCGAGAGGCCTTCCGGCACAGCGGTCCCATCGGGTAGAACCAGTTTGCTGATATAAACCTGGTACTCGCCAGGTAGGGCACCGCTGGATTCCTTCTCTGCCTGACCTGACATTTGCGGCTGCAGTGAATACTTTCCGCTGGCATCGGTCAGACCGTAGGCAATCGCATTTCCCTCCTGTGGCATGAAGTTGACCATCACTCCTTCCAGAGGGGCACCATCTAAAGTCACAGTTCCTGTCACGGGAACCAGTTCAGAGACAAAATCGGGTTGTTCGGTGGAAGCACCACAACCCGGGAGCAGCAGAGCGGCAGCAACTAACAGAATTCCTGTCTGTACAGGACGCAAATTGAGAGTCAACATGAAGCACCTTCTATGAGGAACGGAGGGATAATCAAAAGCAGGGAGCAAGAAAGTGAAACCCACCCGGGGAATCCGCGGTAGCGGAACCCGGGTGGTTCACCATTTGAATACTTTCAACGCACAGGCGCTGAGGGATGTGGATCACTGACGATCCGGTTCCGGCTTACCATTCGCCGAGAACATTACCGTCGGCGATCCGTTCCAGGTTTTGCCGGATAGAACGATCGGTATTGTCGCCCATGAAGCGAACAGCACCATCACCCAGCAGCACATGCAGGCCACCTACGTGAGAACTGCCGGTCGTTCCCCAGTCACCCAGCCAGGGAGTGAAGTCCCGGGATCCGCCCGGATAGCTGGAGCTGTTGCGAACGGTGCGGTTGGGGATCATGTCGCCCAGGGTCAGACCGATCTGTGTATAACCGCGACCACCCCAGTTGGCATTCGCCCCGTTACCACAACAGGCCTGACGGGTCTCTGCCATCATGGCTGTGTTGGACATCCCGTCGGTAACATCGCGGGGACGGCACTTGCTACCATCTTCGAACATGGTCCGCACGGTGGGGGAACGGTTGGTCCAACTATTACAATGGTTATAGGAGAGACGGTACACGATGAAGTCGTAGTTCGTACGATGTTCGTTCGAACCGCCGGGCAGCATGTAACTGCTGGAGACCGGAATACCCTGGGGACCCGGATCGGACGGGCAGTTGAAGATCGCCATTCTACGATTCACCAGGTCCGCATTCGTGGTCGCACCGCCGCCGGGCAGGGGGGCCGAACCGGGGCTGTAATCGTCAAACGCGAGCGAGAAGTTCAGCTGATTATACAAGGCACTCTGATCAAGGAACGGCAGCAGCAAAACCAGTCCATTACCATTCAGCGTGTTGCCGGCAGCGGTACCGGAAGAACAGAGCCCCTTGGCAACAGTACTGGGAGGGAAGACCGTATGAGTTTCGTTATAGTTATGCAGTGCCAGTCCCAGCTGTTTCAGCTTGTTCCGGCAGTCCGACCGGCGGGCCGCTTCACGAGCCTGCTGAACCGCAGGTAACAGCAAAGCAATCAGAATCGCAATAATGGCGATCACGACCAGCAGTTCGATCAGTGTAAATCCTTTACGGGATCGGAGTTGTCTCGACATAAAATCATTTCCTCAAAGGTAAGATATGAAAGAAGTTATTGAGCACGTGCTTAACTCGCATCCAGAATCATTAATGTTACGTTACGTTAATATAAATATATAATATTATATAAAGTTTACAAACATTCACAATAGGAAAGATTGATATGAAGGCCAGAAAGCAAGGCATCAAGCTGGAGCGATGAACTTCGCGATTCCATCGTCATCGCAGCCCATTTCCAGGGGGGGGCTTCGTGCGTGATTCTCAGAGCTACTACACGACTTCGATTGAGGTTGAGATGCTTTCCGGAAAGAAAAATCAGCCGCAGGGCACTAGACCCAGTTCAGGCAGTTCGAGATAAATATTGGGAGGTGGTTGCACTGATCGCCATTAACTTGTCTGTGATGGAATGGAGTTCCAACGGATATCAGATTAGAAAATTTACCGGACGCTACGGGTGACCTGTAACTTTTGTCGATCGTTGATTCTAAAAGTATCCCGTTAGTCACACGCAGAGTGATGAAATAGAGACTCTATCGTGAATACGACAGACTCAGTTTTAATCAGAGGTAACGCCCTGATCGCCCCACAACTCTCGATTTAATTCATCACACAGGCAGAAGAATTCACGCCACTCTGGAGTAGTTCTTATTTCATTGAGGCTGTATGATTTTGATTCAAGTTCAATCCACTTATGACGGATTTTTCTGCTGGTCGATATTACCGATTCATTGATCATGTCATACTTAAAAAGTTTCTGTAAGCTGTCATCATGAAAAAAAGACCTGACGCCTGAATCAAACTCTTCAAAAAGTTTGTACAACATCTCTTCATCGCTCTGGAATATGACCCTTGAGTTACAATACTTTGCAGTTTCAAGATAGAACTCAAACAGTTCTGAAGGCGTAATTTCATTCACAGTAGTGAACCATCACAGGAAAGACATTGTGAATCGTCGCTTTGTTTTCCATGTATTAGGACTTTTTCGTGTCTTTCGTGCTTTTCGTGGTAGTAAAATCAAATGTTCTTACGACCCACCTACTCAGGCAGCACCAGAACCCGCAACCGTTTCACATCGTACTGCGACGCGTTCGACATGAATGTCCAGTCGCGGGTACGGCCGGAGCTGTTGCCGATGCCCAGGTCTGCGTTCGGACCACTTTTCCACTGGTTGATCGCGAAGATCGTCTGCTTCGCCTCAAAGTTATGCACCTGCATACTGCCGTATCCGTCTGAAGGTTCCGCCGGCTCATCGCCGAAGTCCCACAGGCTGGTACTCGCGTTCGGGATATTCGCCGCGTTCGTGGGACCATAGTTTCCGGGCCAGAACTCAATGTTGCCCCCCTTCAGTCCAGTCCCCGTTGCAATGCCCGCGACATTCGAAATCACATTCAGGTTACTTACCTTTGTCTGGAAGTTCGCTTTGCTGCCCAGTGTTGGCACGGCGATTTTCTTCAGGTCGTCCGTAAACGCGTCCATCGATGTAAATACATACTGGGTTTCTTCACCCGGTTTCTGAAGTTCCAGGAAATAGGCGATCCGCTTGAAGGGCAGCGTGAAACTTCCACTCAGATCGCGCGTGTATGTAATGTCCTTCCCCAGATTTTTCAGATCGAGGTCATAGATCAGCTTATATGCTTTGGATTCGTCGACTTTCAGTGACAGCCAGTCCCGTTCGGGAACCTCGCCGGCACGGAAGGGAGCAGCGGGCAGGCCTTCCTTGTTCGATAGGTTCGGTTCGGCCAGTTTATGCCAGCCAAACCGCATGGCTGCTGCCTCTTTGACCTTGGGAGAGGAGAGCACCACCGAGTCTCCCTCAATCACCGCGTCCGCGGGGACGAAGTCGGTCTCTTTGCCGATGATCTCAAACCAGCTCAGCGGCTTCCCGTCGCGCGAAACCAGACCACTGCCCACATTGTCGAACGTGACCCGCAGCTTGTTGCCCTCTTTCTTCAGTGATTTGAAAGTCGGTCCGGAATGAACCAGATCCTTCTGGCCGTACGTTTTCGCCAGCGCGATCAACGCCAGACGCTTACCAACGTCCTGTTTGTTGGTGGGATGAATGTCTTTCAGATCGCCGATATCGTGAATGACTACCTGTCCGGTATGCGGAATCTCCAGGGCCTTGTTTTGGGCTTCCCACAACAGGGGCAGAATGCTCGGCGATTCACTGCCATAGTGATAAGGAGCAATCTGCACGTACAGGAACGGGAACTCGCCCTGCTTCCAGACGTCCCGCCAGCCGTTGATCAGGGCTTTCATTTTTTCATAATACATCATTCCTTCCACATGATTGGATTCTCCCTGGTACCAGATCGCGCCACGCATGGCATAGGGAACCAGCGGATGAATCATCCCGTTGTAGAGTGTCGTCGGCGAAGTATGACTGGTCAGCGGTTGAATCGCCGCGGGATAAGCGGGAGCTGGCTGCAGTGGTGTTTCCGCGTTGAGCGCGACCTTCGCTTTGGTTGACCAGGCATCAAGTTGCTGCAGGTATCGCTCCAGGACCGACTTGTAGGCACCGGTCGCGGGATTGGTCAGCTGCACCTGTTTGAAGATCGCCGCCAGGGCAGGCACTTTTTGAAATCCGACCGGAGGCGTCCACGGTTCAATGCGGGTTCCGCCCCACGATGAATTCACCAGCCCGATCGGCACATTCAGTTCCTGGTGCAGTTTGCGTCCAAAGAAGTAGCCCGCCGCCGTGTAGCCGCCGACTGTCTCGGGAGAACAGACGGTCCACTGGGCATCGACATCGTCCTGCGGGAATCCTTTCGGAACGCGGGGAACCTTGATATGACGGATCTGCGGAAAATTGGCAGCCGCCTGTTCCTTTTCAAAATCATTACTCCGCGAAACGGGCCACTCCATGTTCGACTGACCCGAGCAGAGCCAGACTTCTCCCAGCAGCACATCCTGGAATGTAACGGTGTTCTTCCCCTTCACAGTCAGTGTGACGGGATCGCCCACCACCTGGGCGGGCAGCTTGACCATCCACTTGCCCTGGTCGTCGGCAGTTGTCTCAACGCTGTCCTCTTTGAGTTGAACGGTGACCTGCTCGCCGGCATCCGCCCAGCCCCAGACAGGAATCTCCTGCCCCCGCTGCAGCACCATATGGTCGCCAAAAATATGCGGCAGCCGGACATCGGCCCGCACATCCGCCAGCTGAGAACAGAGAACAAAACAGGACACAAAGAGCAGAGCAAAACGGCGCAGTTTCAGCATGGCAGGCACTCATTCCCGATCAGGTGTTAGTAAGCAGAGAAGTTTAACAGGACCCACGATCATAATCCTGACCGGAATGATTCACAAGCAAGACTGGTCGATGACAGGCAGACTATTTCTCGGGCATGGCATAGCAGTACAGGGGGATCGGCTCACCCCTTTTAAAGATTGCCAGCACATCCTGGATTTGAAAGTCTTCATCATCACGGAACCGCTGGTCCAGTTCTGCAAATCGTTCCGGTTCATTTACCAGCAGATACTCGATGGCATACAGGCGAAGCTCAGGCTCCTCATCTTCCAGCAGCTGTTCAATCAGAGGTTTGACCTGACTTCTGACCCCCAGCAATTTCACGCAATGCATGCGGGCCTCAGGCACATCTCCCGATTCGGCAAACCGTCGCAGGGCATCAATGGCTTGTGGCAGCTCCCCATAATCTTGATCGATATGACTGATAACCGTACTCCGCCGGTATTCATCATCCCAGGCTAAAGGCCAGGGGGGAGCATCGCTGGTCTCCCCCGGGAGTTTCTCTCCCGTGAACAGTGTATGGATCAGCGTCTCAAGAGACCATGCGGGACCGGCCATCGTTTTGATCAAGCCTTAAGAAAAATCATCAAAGCAGAAAAACAAACAATTTCCCAGAACCCCGGCCCATCATCATCTGTTCGTGTCTTTCGTGCTTTTCGTGGTAGTCAATCTACGTGTCTGCCGCCGTCGTCAAACCACTCAGGGATCAGAGTCACTCTTGCGGTTGACCATCCCCAATCATCAGCATTGATTTTATTATTTCCTTGTCGATCATACCTGAGATAAACTGAGCGCTGCCATCAAACATCCCCACATGGTACCCGTCTTCCTGGAAACCACCGAATTCAAGCTGCTTTTTACCGTCATAAGAAATATCTTCCGGCTTGGTCCAGGGGATCTCCCGTTTGGCTTCGACGATGATGATTGCTTTTGAGTGGTTGTCCGAGATTTCCTTGCTCGCGACCCCTTTTGGATTACCAAACGCGGTACCCTCTCCGATAACAGCAAAGTAACAGGAGTTTTCAGGTATTTCTGAATCAGGATGACGGAATTCGGGAACCACAGTCTGGGCAATCTTAAGGTTATGTTCGCTGTCCCACGGTTCGTTCATCCGGTACTGCCTGTAAAGTGCCGCATGACCAAGATAAGGTAAAATTTCCACCCGCCAGCTGTGAGGCGTTTTCCCATCAGGACCCATTACGACTGCCGGAGGTAAATGTCTATAAGTTGCTTCATAGTTGAGCAGAGCCAGCATGATCCGCTTGAGGTTAGTCTTTGAGTCTGGGCGGCGCGCCACTACAGGGGGAGGTGTGTATGCAGTGATGATATTCTTAATCAATTCGTTGCAGGACCGACTGTTCAGAGATGTTGCTAATTTGACTCGGTTCCCGGATCGAGAAACGAGAGCGTTATTCAGGGCTTCTTCGAAGAGTCTGTTGTCAGGTTGAGCTGGTTGACTCGGATTTGATGCCTGGGAGCGTGCAATGAGTTCCTGCATCATATCCACGAACTTTGACAGTGACTGCTTGACCTCAAGACTGTGATCCTGCTGTTCAAAGATCAGTTCCATAGTTAATTGATCCTGGATTGAAGTCCCCTGTAAGATCAGATCAGGATATTTCCAGACACTGAATTGCGAAGGATTAAAAAATCGAGTACGGTCTCGCTTGGAATTAGCGCCCGCTTCCTCTTGCGTCCGTGCCGCCTGCATATTGACACCGCTGAAAATTGTTGCTGATGAGACAGGCTGTAAACGATCTGTCCAGATCCGGTTCGGTTGATTCTGACTCTGATCAATAATCCGTTTGAGGAAACTCGTTTTACTGGCGTGGACGAACGTGTGATCGTCCAGAAACAACAACGCGACTCCATCGGGTGCTGAATCGGTAAGAAATGAGGTTCCCTGAAAACTGGTTTCAACAAGTTTCCCGGAAGAAAGCTTTTTCCGGAGTTGTGCTCGGTCGAGTTTCTGCCGGGCCTGGACAATTAGCACATCGGTCCTGGGCAGGCGGTTGCGTTGAGCAGGCTGCAATTGTAAGTGAATGAGCGTCAATGATTGAATTTCGGTGAGATTTAACCCGAGCAGTCCGAACTGAGGGTGATAATCATCGAACGCGAATACTTTCAGTGGCTGAGCCACTGGTTCTTGCAGCAGTCGTGCAACGCGGATTACAGACGCACTCACGGCCTCTTCCGGCACCAGATCCAGATGAAATGAATCCTCTTTATTAATGGTCTTTTCCTGGGCATACAGTCGTTCTAGAGGAAACAGCAGAAGCCAGGTAATAGAAAAACCAACCATAAAGATGCGGAATGTTTGGCAACGATCCTGAAATGATATTTGATAGTCCAGCATAGTATTCTCCGGTTGAAGTCGGTTGGCTGTTGAGTCTAGATGAGTGAGCATCGAGTCGAGTATCGGTATATTGCTCACAATTCTCAGCTAAGGCGGGAAAGGCGATTTTCCTCAGTCAGACTCTTTCTTTACTGTGGACGGCTGCCAGGCTTTTCGTGAGAGCAAAGCGAGGTCTGCATCTGCATTACTGTGAATGATCTGGCTTCCCATCAGCAATAGTCAGCAGGGATTTAAGAAGCTCTTCATCCATGTTGTCCATAATCATTCGGGCTCGACCATCGCACGAACCGACATAATAAACGCCGATTGCAGGTTGCCCGTTGACGGGTGGGTTCTCGGAAAAACCGCCGAACTGCGGTAGCTTCTTGCCGTCGTAAGATATGTCTTCCGGTTTGGTCCACGGGATATCCCGTTTCGCTTCGACAACCGCAATCGTATTCGCAGTGCCGTCTGTGATCTCTTTGAAAGAGACGCCCTGTTTATTTCCAAAAGCGGTTCCCTCTCCGACTACCACAAAGTACCCGGAATTGGCGGGTTTACTGGAATTCGGATGACTGAAAACAGGAACGACAGTTTCAGCAATCTTGAGATTATGCTCACTGTCCCATGGTTCATTCAGACGATACTTGTCGTAGAGTGCCTGCTGATCGAGATAAGGCAGCAGTTCCACCCGCCAGCTGTGAGGTGTCTTGCCATCGGGACCCAATACGACCGCGGGAGGAAAGTGATGATGGCGTTCGTGGTAATTGTGCAGTGCCAGCATGATCTGTTTGATGTTGTTCTTCGCAACCGAGCGGCGTGCCGCTACACGGGCCTCTTGGAGTTCAGGGTTCGAGCGCACCACCATCTCACTGACCAGGTCTCCACTGATCGAACTTGAAAAAGTCACCCGGTTAGCGGTCTGCTTCACCTGAGAAGATTTCAGGAATTGTTCAAAGTGATTGAATTGTGCTTCTTCTTCCGGTTGCCAGGGACGATCGGACTGTTTCATGGCAGTCTTCATCTGGCTCAAAATATTTTGCCCCATCACTAACAGTCCTTTCAGACACTGTTTGGTCTGCTCACTGTCATTTTTTTGCTCGAAAATCAGTTCCAGCGATAAATCCTTTTGAACTGTGATTCCCAGTGTGGCGATTTCCGTGTTCTGCCAGACCGGGGCAATCATCGGCCAGAGTGGAATTTGTTGTGTCAGCGACTGAGTGAACGGAACGCCGAGTGTCTCCCGCAACAGTTGAAGGTTGATCCCACCGATAACGGAATTCGACAACATCGGCTGCAGACGCTCTTTCCAGGCGTGATCTTTCCGATCCTGTATCTGATCAATGATTTTCTTTAACGTACCGGCTTTATCCGAGAAGAGTAATGCGTTCTCATTCAGAAACATCACGGAGCTTCCCTGGTTGGAGGCTGTGGTCAGAAATGTTTTGCCCCGATATGTTGAATTTACGAGCTCGGTTTCCTCAATTGTTTTCTGAATCTTTGTACGAACCTGTGGATTCGTTACTTCGATCAGGTAAACAATGCTATACAGACCTTGTCCGGTCTTCTCTGGTTTCTGAAGAAAATGGATCATGGTTACTGTTTTGAGGTCAATGGGACTGATCCCCAGTAAACCATAATGCGGATCCTTCTGCTGTTCCTTGACTGTCAGTTCCAGAACCGGCTTAAAGGCTGGTTCTGCCAGCAACTGAGCAGGTCGCAGCGCGAACACCCCCAGCGCCTCTTCCGGCACCAGATCCAGCCGAAACGGTTCTGGTTTCGCTGTCTTGTCTTCCTCTGCAGAACATGAAAAGCTGCATGGCAAAATACATGCCAGGAACACTGCAGACTGAATTACAGCCAACTGCCAGAGACGGCTATCTATAAAATGAAACAGGTGCTGCATGAAACTCTCCAAGCGAAGATCAGTACGGTTTAATGGTGAATCAGTCGTGTCTTGAGGCGAGCAGGAACACGTTAACAAAAAAGACTCCGTCACCGCGGCCTTCCCAGGGTAAGCGTCTGGCTCTTCCGGGATGCCAGCCGATCAAGTATCTGTTCGTGTCATTCGTGCTTTTCGTGGTAGGGAAATTAAGAGTTACAGCCCCCGACGCGTTTCGAGGTGCCCCTCCAGGAAAGTGAGCTGTACCGGGGGGCCGGTCTCTTCCGGGTTCCAGCCCGCTTTGAGCGCCTCCCTGATCAGAGTCTCGACCAGTTTCGGAGTAATCAGCAGTTTGCCCACCGTGTCATACTCAATGGAATAACTACCATTTTCAACGATGATGTTCTGATCGTCCGAGATCACGACCTCCAGTTTCTTCCCTTTACCGGAACTGTGCTGTACCACCAGGACCATAAACCCGGAATCCCGCGAGGGACTCCAGCGGTATTCCCGATCGTCAACCACGATCTTTCTTGAGTTTCGTCTGGATAATGTCATGCGGTTCTCTTCCGTGTAGAAACCATTCAATGCTCAATTCAGCACTTCTCCATCCGCGATCAGCAGCAGGAACTTCAATGTCTCTTTATTAATTTGCTCTGAGATGAATTTCACTGAGCCATCACAAATACCCACATTGTATCCCCCCTGGTGGAATCCGCCGAACTTCGGCAGTTTCTTGCCGTCGTACTTAATATCCTCTGGCTTAGTCCACGGAATATCCCGATCGGCTTCCACAATTGCGATCGTGTTCGAGGTGCCATCCGTGATATCTTTGAAAGACACACCCTGTTTGTTGCCAAAAGCGGTTCCGTCACCGACGACTGCGAAGTAGGCACTGTTCGTAGGTTTTTTAGAACCGGGGTTCTGGAAAACGGGAACGGCAGTTTCGGCAATCTTGCGATTGTGCTCGCTGTCCCATGGCTCGATCATTCGATATTGATCGTAGAGTGCCTGCTGATCGAGATAAGGCAGCAGTTCCACCCGCCAGCTGTGAGGTGTCTTGCCGTCGGGGCCCATTACGACTGCGGGAGGAAAGTGGCCATAGCGATCATGGTAATTGTGCAGGGCCAGCATGATCTGCTTAATGTTGTTCTTCGCAACCGAGCGGCGGGCTGCAGCGCGGGCCTGCATAACAGCAGGCACAGTCAGCGCGATCAATTGGGCGCAGGTTTCATCGTTCAGCGATAATGAAAACCGGACCTGTTTTTTATCTTGAGTGACCTGGGCTGAGCTCAGGGCCTCTTCAATCAGTTTAAATTGCAGATTCAACGGAGGAGGGAGTGGCCGACCTCGCTGTTCTGCAGCCGCCTTGAAAGACTGCAACATGTTTTTTCCCATCTCCAACAGACCAGACAGGGACTGTTTGATTTCCTGGCTGTGTTGTTCCTGATCGAAGATCAACTCCAGGGTGAGGCTCTTGTCGACCGTGATTCCCAGGGCAGCAATATCAGAACGCTCCCACAGGGGAGAGAGCATCGGCCAGATCGGTATCCGCTGAGCTACCTGCTGGATCAACGGATCTCCCACCAGCGATCGCGCTGTTTCCATATTCACACCACCGGCAACAGAAGCAGACGCCACAGGTTGCAGACGTTCCTGCCAGACCGAACTCTTTCGATCATTCATCTGCACAATGATCTGCTTGATTGCACTGGCTTTATCTGACAGCACGAATACATGTTCGTCCAGAAACAGGAGCGAATCACCATCGGTTGCATCCTGTGTCAGGAACGTTATGCCCTTATGAGTGGTTTCTTTCAGTTCGATTTTGGTGAACTTCTTCTGGATCTGCTGGCGATCCAGTTTCTGAGTAGATTTCACCACCGCAGCAAATTTGATTGGCAGATTGCCGGTCTCACCAGCTTGCAGCGGCATGTAGATGAGCGTAATCGACGTCACGTCAGTGGGATCGATTCCCAGCACACCAAAGTCAGCATTCGTCTGGTATTCTTTGAGTGCCAGTTCCCGGATCGGCTTATTCATCGAGGCCGACAGCAGCTGAGCAGGCCGGAACGCAATCACCCCCAGAGCGTTTTCCGGCACCAGATCCAGTCGAAATGGTTCCCGCTTCTCGGGAA
Organism: Gimesia chilikensis; assembly: GCF_008329715.1. Classification (GTDB taxonomy): domain Bacteria; phylum Planctomycetota; class Planctomycetia; order Planctomycetales; family Planctomycetaceae; genus Gimesia; species Gimesia chilikensis. The sequence continues at coordinate 118,653 of NZ_VTSR01000004.1, forward strand.
CCTTGTCCTGCGCCTGCAACTGTGCCGAACCGGTCAGCAACAGGCAAACCAGGGCTACCACAGACAGAATTATAGTAAGCAAACGGGAACGGCTTCCCGGAGTTCTCAGTGAGCACTGCATGAAATTCTCCAATGAGACAGGATGTATGGCACTACGAGACATAGGTATATGGGGTCGAGTATAGACGGGTTGAGGGAGATTGCAAACCACGATCAGGAAAAAATCGGATGTCACGGAGAACTTAGGCTTTTATGGTCTCTACTACAAAATGCAATTCATTCCTGCTCATACGTGCGAACCTGTTTGCCGTCTTCCCAGACGCTCACGCTGGTTCCCGGCGGGAAATCGAGCTGGGAAAACAGCGAGGTTTCCACTTTGGGATTCAGTTCGGCGGATTGCACAGCGAAATCCATTCGCCAGGCAAGGACCGGTTTCTCTTCGCGGCGGAATCGTGATGTCTTAAAACGTTTGATGGTCGCGCGGCGGGGATACCAGACGCCGGGCTGAAGCTCCCACCAGTCTTCGACGACGGCTTCTGATGACGGCAGGAATTCTGTTCCGCGATCACTGAAGCTCAAGATCCGCACGGGGATCAGGTTGCGATCCTCTGCGAGCCAGTACTCGCGTCGCACGTGAGAAGTCTCCCTGCGCACGCGGATGCAGGGGTGTCCCTGGAATTCCACGGTGTCGAGTACCCGGATGAGGGGTTGTTCTCGGTTCTTATCTGAAGAGTTTCCCTGATCAGCGCGGGCCGCGTCGTCTCCCCGCAGAGAAACGGAAAGCGGGTCACCAGTCGAACCGGTGCTCAGGAACATATGCGGTCGTGCCAGATTCGGAAGGGGCGGGACGCGATCAGTGATCTGACCGTTGAGGATACGCGGTTCTATTTCCGCCGGAAACAAACTCTCATTCAAAATCCGGCAAACCTTGCCATTGCTGACTTCGATCCAGATTTCAGTGCCAGTTTTGACTCGGTTGGGATTTGATTGCTTCGCGCTGGGCCTACCCAAGCCAACTGTGATGACAGCGTACTCGCCTTCCTCCTGGATCTGTTCGCGGAACTGCTTGCCTTGAGTCACGAGAGAGATCTTCGCCACCCGCTCAATTCGTTCTCTGCCCGGGATCGACAACCAGGTCTGTTCGTCGGTGTGTGAGCGGGTCAGTTCTACTTTGAGACTCGGATAGAGGCCTTCATTCTTCTGAAGCGCCTGAATCAGTTCCTGCAGTTTCGCTTCCGTTTCTGGGGGAGCGCTCCAGGAGACGCTCGTCAGCAGAGTCAGACAGAGGAAACAAACGATTTGACGTGTCACGCGCATCAAGAAACTCCTGAATTCAGATGTCATTGCCAGCAACGAATTGGTCAATCAAACGCTGTTCGATACGCATTATACAAAAATTCAGTCAGATTGACATGTTTTTCTGCACGGATCGCAGCACAGGAGCAGGGCGTTCTGCCAATTCTGATGGCGATTACCGGCTGCGGACCGGGAATAGACTCAAGTTCGATAATCGTTACATTCGATATATTTCAACAGGGTGTACTTGCGCACTTTTCGAACCGGCACTGTTTGACTCTGACAGTCAAAAGGGGATCACCTTGAAAATCGATGCTGCTTCCAGTCTCAGCAATCTGCTGACGCCGAACAAGGACAAGCAAAACCAGGACCAGGCGGTGCAGAACATCTTCAGTGCGATGCTGGCCCAGGTGGGACGCCAGGGATACGTGTCTGCCGAGACGACCGAAGCCGAGCCTCCCACGGTCGAAAGCCTGCAGCGTTCCTGGGACAGCTGGTTCAACAGCCAGCGGAGCGGTCGTTACAGCCAGGTTGAGAAACCCGAGGAACTGCAGCAGTCCTTCGGCAATCTCATCGTGCGTGCCCATAACGAAGGGGGCTACGTCGATCCGCAGAGTTTCCTGCAGAAACTCTCCCCTGAGGAACTGGCAGTCGTACAGAAAGTACAGGGCCTCGCCGAGCCGATTGACGTCGACGCGCTTACCGAGGAGGGGGCACTGAATCTCTTGCTCCCGGGAGCAGCCCAGGTCGACCTGAATCGCGATGGCTTCACACGTAACGGGGAGGCCTATGGTCTCCGCTTCCCGAACAGCAACACACCCGCGGAGGTCGTCGCTGCCTGGAATGAAGCAACCCAGGGCATGGACTTCGGCCAACTCGCCACCGCGCAGATGCAGATGATGCTGCCCCTGCTGACGGCCAACATCGAAATCGACGAAAACGGACAGTTTGTACGCCAGCACCAGCCGGGGGATCCCGAGTTCAAAAATCCCTTCGCGAATGCAGACTACTCCTACAGCACCGCAGTGAAAAATCAACTCGAAGCCCTGGAAGCGAAAAAGAATGAACTCCCCGCCGACAAGTATGAGAGTCAGAAAGCATTCTGGAGCAATCTCCAGCAGGCACTGCAGAAGCACGGTGCGGCGTAACGGGAATAGGTGTATCACGTCTCTTGACGAAGCAATTCAGTTCGAACCGACGCCTGCTTTCTGATATAGCACCCGGTGGTTCGTCTCAAAGGCCTGCTCCATCACCTGGAAATACCATTCGGGTGAGAGACCAAACTGTTGCTCCAGTATCGCAAAGCAGTCCTGAAAGGCGGCGTGTCCTTCGAGGATTTCATACCGCCCTGCCGTAGTGCTGAACCGCAGGGCGACTTCATCGTAGACCATCAGATCAATTTTATAAGTCTCGATTCGCGTCACGTCAGACCAGCGGAACCCCGTCGTAACGGTGCCATCCCGCAACTGGAAATCAATGCCGTCGGCGACGCTCAGGTAATTGACGATATCCCGCTTCCGCGAGAACAGTCTGGAAACGAACTGGACGAGTCGGCTCGTCATGGAATCTTTCCTGTATCAGGGGCTGCCTGCTGATTTAACTTGAGACGTTGTCTGTCCAAGACCTCTTTGATTTGACAAAAGATGTCTTGAAGTGGTTCAGGCCAGCCTGATTTCCCCTGTATTGAGGCAATCAGCCTGATGGCGCTACTTTAAAGTGTACCGGTTAACGAAACCTTCCCAGCCGTATGAAATAAATCAGTTCAAACTGGATTTCTAAATGTGAGATTCAATTCAGTTTAAACAAATCTGGTTTCTATTTTGAATTGGGACCGATTGTTTGAACAGTAGGAACAATTCAACACATGCATGGACAGAGCAGGCACCAGTTCAGCATGAACTTTTAAAGTTACCAGGAGGGTAAACGATGGGCCGTTATGGAAAACTGTTTTTAGTGGGCGTACTGATTGTAGCCGGAGGCTGTATGCCCGGCGTGCATGTAAAGAAAAACCCTGCAGATAAGGATAAAGGAATTCGCTACTACCGCCCCAAGCCGTACCTGTTTATTTACCCCGCTGGTAGTGAAACGACCACCTATAATGAGGGAAAAAAGGAAAAAATGGTGGCGGAGAAGAGTGACGAGTTTGTGAATATCGAACTTCAGTATCTGCCCGACTTCTCTGAGGAATATGCCATTGATGTCCGTACCGGCTTTGGTACAGCCAATGTCGAGATCACCCTGGAGGATGGCTGGAACCTGACAGGCATTAACCAGGACCTCGACTCGCAGACAGATGAAAATCTGCAGGGAATCGCCAGCGTATTGCAGTCCGCAAGCAGCATAGTTCCGGGCACGGATAAAAAAGCGACAAAAGAGAAAGGCACTCTTGGAAAGACGCAAAAATTTGTGGTTCCTGCGACCAACGTCCCGCTCGGTTATTACGAATCGGTCATCATTGAAACCTGTGTCGGGAAAAACAGGATCAAGAAGCAACTCTGTGGCTGGCGGTATGTCGGCTTTGCTCCCTTCAACTCCTGTCCGGATATGCTTTATTCCGGTCCAACCGACGAGGACGCAGACGCCATTTACGGATTAGCCTTTCGATATGGTGTCATGACGTTTGTCAAACTGGGAGAGATGAAATATCCGGATGTGGCTCCGAGAAGAGCCGTAGATACTTCTGGAGTTGTCAAGGTAAGCGATGTAATGGGGAATGTCACAGACACGAAGCAGGCAACTGTACCACCCGCGCCGGGAGTCGGTTTGAAACAGGACAAGTTGTCACTGCCGCCGTCGCTCTACCAGCAAAAGCTCTGAGCAACAGATCCACAGAAAAGTAAATCAGAGTCAAAGAGACGCATCCGAAAACAAGTCCCTCACAATCGCGTGAGGGCTTGTTTTCGTTTTTTTACTTCTGCTTCAACAGATGTTTTCCATCAATGACAATCCCCTCCGGGAATTCGAGTTTCGTAAAGGTATCCGCAGGGAGACTCGGGTCAAGTTCCACCGATTCAACAACATACGCCTTCTGCCATCCGACCTGTTGTTTCTTTTTCAGGACATACATGATCCAGTTCAGGCGGTCCGTATGAAATGTCCGGGGGAACCAGACGCCGGGACGCACTTCCAGCCACTCATCGACCCAGGCTTCGCTTTGTGGGATTTCTGTCGATCGAGAAAGCTGATAAGTCTCGGCCTGCACCGGAAGCAGATTCCGCTCGCAAGCCAGCCAGAGCACATCTCGAAGTTCAGACTTGCCCGAATTTCGCCTCCGATCGATCTGCACTTTGATGCACTTCAGCCCCTGGACGGTTTCCTCTCCCAGTATTTCTGTTGTATATGCTGTCCGGTTGTCGTAATTGGGCAGGCCGGGAGACGCAGCGACCGCGGAAGTTCCTTTCAGCCAGGTGGAGAGTGGAACCCGAGGCCCATGATTGGACAGTAGCATATGCGGTCTTAACAGATTCTCCATACGTACCTGTTCGTGAGTGATGTCGCCGTATCCTCCTGTCTGTCGTTCGTCGTTGGTGAGACCGCGGTCCCGGTCATAGTGAGAGAACTTTTGCAGAGTCTCGCCATCATAGACCTGGCAGGACTCCCGTGTACCGTTGCTGAAATGATGATACGGTTTATTGGGGGGAACGAAATAACCCTGATTAAATCGTCCTTTAGTCTGTTTTTCCTGACGATATTTTTCTCCCTGCACAATCAGAGTCAGTTCCGACTTCAATTTTACCTGCTTCTCAGGATCAGCGGGTTTGAGGGGTTGTTGATAGAGTAACTGCATCTGGAGCTTGAGATTCCGATACAAGGCTTCCTGCTGTTCCACGTCTCGAATCAGTGTCTGCAGCTTTGCTGATTCCTTGCCTTGTGGCTGGTCTGCCTGGAGACGCGTAGCCGACATCAGCAACAGTACCAGCAATCCAGAAATCAAAATCGATTTGCCTGTCTGCATGGGGAACTCCTTTTATTCTTTTTCCGCCGGTCTTATTTTCTCTTCACCGACGATATATTTTCGCTGCTGATGATTGAACCGGGATCTCACCGTGGTCCCTTGGGGAAACATGAGGGCCGAAAAATCCTGCTGCTGCACTTTCGGATGGAGCGTGATCTCTTGAACGGTGTACTGTCTCCGCCAGTCGATCTCGTAGCTACCATTATATTTGAATAAAAACAGATTATAGTGATCGATGTGAGCCTGACGCGGGAACCAGACGCCGGCACCCAGTTGCTGCCATTCGTCGACGAACGCCTCTTTGATCGGTTTCTCTCGTGAAAACTGGTCGTAATAGGTTACGATCTTCACCGGTATCAGATTCCGCTCCTGGGCCAGCCACAAGATCTGCTTCGAGAACCGGACACCACTGTCATTCAACCGTTCGACCACGACCTGGGTGCACTTCAATCCCTGAATCTCTCCCGTCCCTTCAATCCAGGCTTTGACCTGGAATGGCTTGGGATGAACTGGTAATCCTGGATAATGAATCATGGCTTTCTTTCCGCTCAAGAAAATTGAGAGCGGGACGTGGGGTGAGCTCTCGAGCAGCATGTGCGGCCGTCCGTAGTTTTCCATTCGCTTGGGTAAATCTGAGATTTCTCCCAGTTTGTTCTGATTGCGTTGACCGACCGCGAGCGGGGATTCATGATCAATTTCATGGAAGCGACGATAGGTGGTTCCGTCAAACAGCGTCAGCGTCGTATTCATCCCCTCCAGGAAGTGCCTCTGATTTTTCTGGGGGTTCTGTGTATGTAGTCGAAATTTCCCCGCAGTGATCTCATCCTGGCGGAATTTCTCTCCCTGAACCAGGATCGAGTATTCCGTCTCATTTTCTACCTTCCACTTGGGATGGGCTTTACCAGGCGGCTGCTGGTAATTCTCGTGCAGGTTGAGTTTCAGTTCAGAGTAGAACGCTTCATTTTGTTCCAACTCGCTGATCAGTGCCTGCAGTTCTTGATCTTGATCGGGTTGCTTGTCCTGCTGAGGAGCGGCGGACAGGCTGACGGGCAATATTAACAGCATCAGCCAGACGAAAATAATGCACCTGCAGGCAGACAGTTTAATCATGGTAGTCTCCAGTCATACCGGTAGCGGAGATCAGAATCAGCTACGTTAACTCACATGTTTTCATGGTGTGCCTGCATTCTCTAGCCGTCGATTGTATAGTAACTTGTTGCGATAGGAAAACATTTTTTCGTCGGGACATCCCGCACAACTCATCCAATCGCCGAGTCAAACAGGGATCGCTCCAGAATCTCTCAGGAAACTTCGTAGAAAAAAACACATCTTGGAAAATGGGGTAAACTTAATGCTGGATAGATAAAACATTCCAGAGAAATCAGAATCATGCAGAATACGCAACACATCAAATCACGATTGCGTCATGTTCATCAGCGTTCTGGTGCCGCCTCGGTTGAGATGGCCATCGTCGCTCCTCTGTTCTTTCTGCTGATTATGGGACTGGTTGAATTTACCCGCATGGGTATGGTCAAGCAGGCCCTGACCGACGCCGCCCGGGCCGGGTGCCGGAAAGCAGTGCTTGTCGGCACGATTACCACTTCTAACGCGGAAGCCATTATCCGCGATCATATGCAGGCCACGATCGCCAGTGCCAATGATGCCAGCCTCTGCCGCATCAATTTTGAGCCAACCGAGCTCGAAGGGCTGGAATCTGGTACTACCATCACTGCTACCGTCGAAGTCAATTACTCCGACGTTTCCTGGATAGTTCCCCGCTTCTTGAATCAGTCTGTCCTGCGAGGACAGTCGACGATGAAACGGGAATGACCGTCCGCTCAACAATCGAAACAGCGGGAGGAACTGAAGCATGCTCACCCAACGCAAAACAGCTTTAGCTCAGAAATCTTCTCAACGAAAAGGTGTCGCAGCAGTGGAGTGTGCCCTGGTGGCACCATTACTGGTGCTGATTACCCTGGGAGCAATCGACTCTGGTCAGTTTGTGAATATGGCTCAGGTCGTCAACGACGCCTCGTATGCGGGAGCGCGACAGGCCTCTCAGAATACGGCTCTCAATCAGTCCGAAGTTCGGGCTGCTGTTCTGAATTATTTCGTCCAGCAGTTTCCCCATGTCTCGGCCACAGAAATTGACAGTGCTTTAACGGTCAATGTTTACCGCAGTCTGAATATCTCACTGCTCGAAGGTGATCTGACAGCAGTTTTAAATGGTGATCTGACAACCTTGCTGTCCGGTGAGCCGGTCGCTGTGCAGGTCATCTTTCGCTATGACTCCATTCGCTGGTTAACCGGCTTTCCGGGACTTGACGGGAGAACCGTTGAGACGACCACCGTAATGCGACGTGAATGACTGCAAGCGAAATCAGAGCAGGTAAAAGTAGAAATCAGGTAGAGAGGCAAATCAAATGCGCGTTCATCGGACAGTAATCGCGAAAGACAGACAGCGACGGAATCGCAAAGGCGCAATTGCGGTCTTCACGGCCGTGCTGATGGTTCCCCTGCTGGGAATGGTGGCGTTCACAGTTGACTATGGATACCTCCTCAAAAAACGGGCCGACCTGCAGCGTGCTGCGGATGCGGCAGTACTCGCGGCAGTGCGGGATCTGCTCCCCGATGCAGACGGCTACCAGGACCTGGTGAAAGTCCGGGCGCGGGTTCGCGAGTATGTCGCCTATAATTTGAAAGACATTCCCGATTTCGTCGTTCTCGATTCCGATATCGAAATCGGTCGCTATGATCCCTCCTCAGTCTACGACGACTTCACCATTCTGGACTGGGGCACCTTCGACACCGTTCGAGTCACATTAAGATTCGACCAGACAGCCAACTCGCCTGTCTCATTGTTCTTCGCCCGCATCCTGGGAATTAACGAGTCCGCCGTTCGCGCCTCTTCAACGGCCATCCTGCAGAAGGGCAGCCTGCTGACACCAGGCGTCGGGGTCCTCCCCTTTACCATCCCCAAGTCGGAATGGGATAACACCGAGTTGGGGGATGTCTGGAGCATCTACGGCGATGGGCGGCTGGAAGACAATATCGGAGCCCCGATCCCCGGAAACTGGGGGACCCTCGATATCGGCGGGAATCTGAACAGTACCGACGACATGCGGGACCAGATTCTCAATGGCTTAAGGCAGTATGACCTCGACGCGCTGCATACGCAGGGACGGATTCCCTCGAATGAATACATCGACAGCCGGGTTCCGTTATACATGTCAGGCGACCCGGGGCTCTCCTCCGGTCTGAAGCTGGCCATCAATGCCATCGAAGGTCAGAAACGTCTGATTCCCGTTTATGATTCCGCGGATAGCGGTGGCAGCCACGTGGAATTCCACGTCGTGGGCTGGGCGGTCTGCGAAGTCATCGACTCACACTGGGGTGGGGATAAAAATACTTATCTGCGTATTAAAAAGTCGCATCTTTATGATGCCCTGTTGAAGCCACAGACCGATCTGAGCATCACGACAGGAGTCGTGGAAGGGGCCTTCGCAGCTCCGGCAATGGTGGAATAAGCCCGGCCGAGATAGCACGGAACTGAGAGGCCCGGGGTGGGATGCTTTAATGCTTCCGGGAGGGGCATAGGGCTCCCACCCTTTTTATTTTTCCCCGTGCTCGCTATTGTCTGCGTTATGCATCAGGAACCTGAATTCAGACAGTCCCGCGCGCTCCGCGACCTGCAATGGGCCATCGAAAGTCCCTCGCTCATTACTCAGTCCGATCAGAGGATCCAGCCTCCTGGTCTGCCCCCACTCAGCCAGATCGACCCGCGGGAACTGGAAGCGTTTCTGGCTCCTTATGCCCGCTTTCGCATTGGCGAATATTTCGAGGGACTGGTTCTCTACTGGCTGGAGTGGATCCGGGGCGTCAATATCATAGCCCAGCATCAGCAGGTCTTTGAAAATCAGCAGACCATCGGCGAAATTGATTTCCTGTTCCAGGATGAAGCAGGCGAACTGACACACTGGGAAACCGCCGTCAAATTCTATCTGTATTGCCCCGAGGTCAATGCGACGGGCAGCCACTATGTCGGTCCCCATGTCAAAGATGCTTTCGAGAGGAAGATGCGACGACTGTTCGCGCATCAACTCCCCTTGAGCCAGCAGCATTTCCCGGATGTCACCCGGAGAGAGGCCTTCGTCAAAGGCTGGCTGTTCTATCATCCCGATCACGAACGTCCAACGCAGTTACCGGACCATCTCTCTTTGCAGCATGCCCAGGGGGTCTGGCTCCATTTGAAAGAACTGGATCGACTCTTAAACGAGGAGTCGAATCCTCGTTTCCTCATTCGGGAAAAACCGGACTGGCTCTCCCCCGCATTCTGTAACAGCACAGACCCGGCTCTGATCGACTTCGACGAACTTCACCCTCACCTCGCAGCACACTTCCAAAAGTCCACACGCCCCATTTTGATCAGCGTCTTAACCGCACACGACGCATCCTATCTCGAAAGCGAACGGGCTTTCGTCGTCCCCGACCACTGGCCGCAGATTCATTAACCGAGTCGCTTTGTGAAAAGTAAATGACATCTCCGTTCCAGCGGACTCACTTCCTTCTGATTTGCAGCGGATCTGTGTATAATCCCGCACCGTGTATGATAACGAAACTGTTGCAGCTGAATCAGAAGAGACCTTGAGACCATAATGGAAGATCACTGGATATTACGCCGACGGGAGGATGAAGAAGGTTACCCCCGTAAGACGTTCAACGATCCCGATTCGGAGAATTACGAATCGCAGTTCCTGCGCGATAAAGCCCGGATTATTCACTCGTCCGCGTTCCGCCGTCTGCAGTCGAAGACCCAGGTCTTTTCACTGGGGGACAGCGACTTCTACCGGACCCGCCTGACCCACACCCTCGAAGTGGCACAGATTGGGGCCAGTATCGCTTCGCAATTACGGTTTTCCGGTCATCGGGATCAGATCTCTACACTGATTCCGTCCAACAGCCTGATCGAGGCGATCTGCCTGGCACACGATCTGGGACATCCTCCCTACGGGCATGGCGGCGAATACTCACTCAACAAATTCATGTATCAGGATGGCGGCTTCGAAGGCAACGGGCAGACTCTGCGCATCGTCTGTCGTCTGGGCGAGTTTTCGGAACAACATGGTCTCGATCTCACCCGCCGTACTTTGCTGGGATTATTAAAGTATCCCGCCACCCATTCCCAGGTCGCCAACTACGACCTGGTCCAGGCGAATCACAGCGACACCAGTTCAAAACTTGCCCTTTATAAACCGCCCAAGTGCATTCACGACGATGACGCCGACCTCCTGGAGTGGATCATCGAGCCCTTTTCGGAATCCGACCGCGCAATCCTGACCGAACTCAAGCCCAACCCGACCGGGCACGCCAAAACAATCCGCAAATCTTTCGATACGTCGATCATGGAACTGGCCGACGACATCGCTTATGGCGTGCATGACCTGGAAGATGCGATTGCCATGGGACTGGTCTCTCACCGGATCTGGGCAGCCGAAGTTATGGAACAACTTCCGAATCATGCCGGAACGGAGCTGGCGGATATTATTACCCGCTATACGGAAAAACTCTTTTCCGGTTCGCATAAACAACTCAAGCACGGCATCAGCAACATCGTGGGGGGACTGATTCGCGATATCGAAATCCGCGATCTGGAATCGGGGGAGCACGAGCTGATCCGCTTTAATGCCTGCCTCACAACCGACTCGGCAGCGATTCTGAATATTCTCAAGAACTTCGTTTTCAAGCACGTCATCAAACAGCGTCAGAATCAGATCCTGGAACTCAAAGGCCAGATGATCGTGGAGAAACTGTTCGAAGCAATCCTCGAGAATCCGGAACGACTGCTCAAGCCGGACGAATTCGCAAGCTTCAAAGCCACCGGCTCCAAACGCATCCTCTCAGACTACGTCTCAGGCATGACCGACGTCTACGCCAGCCGGCTCTACAGTAATCTGTTTCTACCCCAGTCGGGCTCCCTGTTTGATCAGCTTTGATGCATTCGTATCTCAGTCGGCCGGTTGAGACAAAATTTCCAGGCGGACCGCTTTGATCTGCTCGAGTGGTACTTTTCGAGTGGCAAATCCGGCACTGCCCCATGCAGCACTACAACTCTGAGAACTTCCTCCAGATTTGTTATTCGACGAAGGATAATATTCAAACTTGAGTCGCTCCCTTAAACTGATATTTGCGTAATAGGACCAGTTGACCGTCGAGCTCATTTCTGGCTTTTGGTTCTGCTGAGGTCGCTCGTGAAGCTCAAAACCATGCTCCGAGGCTCCCATTCCAGAAAAGAGGTCTCCCCGTCGGCTTTCAAACAGAATTCGCATCGGGCTCAAAGCCTCGCTGACATAAATTCCGGTCTTTCCATTCACTGGAAACTCAATCGTCGGCAGTTCCTGTACCAGTGGATCTCGGCGAGGGGGCAGTTGGAGTCCTTCAAAATAGATCGTTTCCCGTGTTCTATAGGGAACCAGTTCGAAGTGATCAATCTCCTGTAAGGGGAGTGAGATCCTGATGGGAGTGTTCCCGATTCCAGCTGAGAACCAGCCGCCATTTTTCAGGTTCCATCTACGGCCCGATTTGGAAACGACCCACAGGGAGCTCCGCAGCTCTTGTGCGCCGCTTATGTCGAAAATGACTTCGGACGTGTTATCCAGACTCTGAGCTTCCCCATAAAAGCCGGTCTTTGAACTCCAGCCGATATGATTCCCTGCACCCAGGTATTTAATCTTGAACGTCACACCTGCCTGTTCCACGGAAGCACCGACCTGGGGGGGAATCTCAAATCGATAATCGTTTGCATTGTAATCGTAAACCTGTAGCACCAGATCAACCGTTTCAGGTAGTGGATTCCAGAGTGAAAACAGATGAAACCGATTCTGATCAGCCCAGTTGTACCCCGCGCCATACTGAAAGTTATCGAGACGGATTTTCGTCTGAGAATCCAGTATCTGTATTTCCTGCAGTCCAAATCGGGACTCGACAGGATTCGCTAAATCAATCAGTGCGTGATCCAGAAAAGCTCCATTCTTGATTTCTGGTAATGATGTTTTAGAAAGCGACTGTGGTTTCCCTTTGCCATTCTCGGAAACGAAAGATCCATCTTTCTGAGCACGATAAACGGCTGCGATCTCATATTGATTTCCGTTGCTTTCCAGTCGGAGCTCATCGGTTCCAGTGGCGTCTTTGAGAATGGGGCTCTCAGCAGCACTCTGTGTGAAATTTCGTGGGCGTGACCAGCGCCGCCAGATCAATACATCCGGTAATGTCCCCTGGCGGGACTTCGATTCAAACCAGCCTAGACTCTGGATCTCAGCAAAATATCCCTCCGGATACGCCTGGCTGCTCATACGATAGACTGTATCATAAACGGGGAGATAGACCTTTCCCTCGGCGTCTGTGGTCAGGTTCACGAATTTCAGTTTCAAGCTCGGATCCAGTGAATGGTTCTGCACACGATTGCATTCGACTTCGATCTGTGAAATTTCAACTCCCGTGGCTGGCTCTCCATTCCCCAGTTGATACCGCTGGGACAGCACGACCGGTGCCTGCTTGAGTGCCTGGTTTTTGAGACGCGTCGCTTCCTGCTGATTCCCCTCCAACTGATACCATGTCCCCAGCAGATACTGGGCATAGAAGTTGTCCGGGTACAGTTTCAGAACTGCCTCAAGCTTTTCGCGTGTCTCCGGTTGAGCGAATTTCCGCTGATCATTACTGGTGAAGAAATAAGTTTGTGCCAGTTCCTTGCATTCCTCGACAGCCGCCTCTTCATTCTGATCGAGTTGAAACGAGAGATTCCGCCAGACTCCATTGCCCTCCAGTGTCGTTTGCGTGACCGGCTGTGTTTCCGGTTGAATCCCCGGCAGCATGATCAAAGCAATCAGCACCACCAGGAACAGAGCAGGGTACCGCAGGCGATCTGACCGAAAGAGCGACGCATCCATCAACCGCCGGATCCGCCGCGCGGTAGGATGCTCGCGATGCACAAACCCGAGGACCAGCGTCTCTGCCAGTCGATTGTGTTGACGCGATGCCGCCTCAATCAGCGTTTCACAATACCGTTCCGGCTGAGCCAGCTCTCTGGCCAGCAGGAGGTCGTCGCAACAGTCTTCGCGAGTCTGTCTGAGCGAACGGCGTAACCACCACAGGGCCGGATGAAACCACCAGACGATACTCACCAGCGTTTCAAACCAGCCGACCAGCAGGTCCCGGCGACGGACATGTGCGAGTTCATGCGCGAGTACAATCGTCAGCTGATCCGCCTGTAACTCTTCTGCCAGTCCGCGGGGGAGTACAATCGTCGGACGCCAGGTGCCGATGGCAAAGGGACCGTCCGTTTCATCGGAGAGACGTAACGCAGGCGTGGTTTTCATGTTCAACAGACCGGCGATCCGCGCGATCTCCGCATGCAGTGTACCACTCTCTTGCAGCGCACTGGACCGCACAATCCGCTTCACCGCCGTGTAGCGACGCATGAGAACGAACAGGGCACAAACAACGCCACCGATATACAGACACATCCAGAAAGCAGACCAGCCGAATTTTGCTGTCGCAGAATGATTAGGAACGACAGGGGCAGGGGAGGCTGCAGGTTGAGGGACAGTCTCTTGGGGCTGAATATTCTCCGCTGCTTCTGAATTCCGCACTCCGCTGCGCACAGCAGAGGAAGAATTGTCTTCTGTAAGTAAAGTCGTTTCTATGGTGTAGATGGGGGGCACCCTGAAGACCTGCTGATGCATTGCCGATGACTGTGAAAAGAAGCCGGTCGACAGCGTCATAAAAGGTGGAGTGGCAAATTTAAGCAGCACAACCAGTAAGATGGCATAGCGCAAGGGAGCACTGATCCAGCGTCGTAAGAGAAACAACAGCACAAACACGAATCCCGCCAACAGTGCAGCCTGCCAGCCCGCCGCCCGCATCCATGTACTCCAGGCTTCCGAGATTTGCTGGAAGAAGTCGATCATGATTGGTCCCCCTGCTTCTGTTTCTGCTCGCGCAAGTCATCCAGCAATTCCTGTAACTGGGTGATTTCCTCTTCACTCGGCTTCCGCGTTTCAAAGAACGACGACATGAAAGCCAGTGTGTCACCGCCGAACACCCCCTGAAACAAATCGTTCAACAGATGCCGATACGCCCGCACCGACTCACGGGTGGCCCGAAACAGAAAGGCTTTTCCTTTGTCCCCTTTTCGCTTCGTCACCAGCTTGCGGGCCTCCAGCCGCTTGAGCAGCGTCATCACCGACGAAGGCTCCATCTTCCGCACCGGCTCCAGCGCCTGGCTGATCTCTTTCACCGTGGCCTCACCCAACTGATTCAGGCAGACCAGGACATCACGTTCCGCATCCGGGATTTTTTCTTTGGACTGGTTCATGTCTTCATTAATAACGACAATTGTCTTTTTGTCAATAAGAAAAACGACAATTGTCAAAATGAAGACTGCTTTGAGCAATGCAGCGTTTACCGGCCCAGTTTGAAGGGGTCACCACTGGCAGGGATCTGGCTCAGATAGGGATTTCCATTTCGCAGGAACTGCCCCTCTCGATTCAGTTTTTCTTCCCCCTTCACATAGGTCGCGACCCACTCCTCTTCGCTGATTTGTGCCTTGCGATGCTCAATCGACAGATTGTCTTCGGAGAGAAATTCCGCGATCAGTGGGAAAAAATTGTTATAGCGACGATGACTGTATTCGCCATGCTCCAGATCGGGCACAACATTCGATCCCCGGGAATACGTGTTTACCGTCAGTAAGCGGTCGCCGGGGGTCAGTTTATATTGGTGTGCAACGCGGTCGGGAAAGGCCAGCAGAGCCACACAATTCAGTTCGTCTGTGTAGGCGGCAATCACCAGCTTGCCCGAAGTCGGCATGACCATCGCAGCCCGGCTGTCTCCCAGGCGCAGATGCTCTGCCAGCAATCCCTCTGGATGTCGGATGCGGGAAAAGAGCCTCATGAAAAAAGGGAGTTCTTTTTTGAACGTCATTAATTTGCTGCGACTCAGTGAGACGCCCCCCGGATCGCTGGCGTAAGAGTTATCATCGTGATATTTCGACATGAGATCAGCTGCATGAATTCCATTTTACAAAGAATGTGAGTAAGCCTGTCTGAATAGTGACAGATTCCCTGACTCACTGCAAAGAGAAAGTAGTGGATTGTTCAATTATGATCCATGAGCGCAGCTGATCCGGATCACTTATTTCAGGAAGAATATCCAGGGACCTCTCTGAACCCGGAAATCGACACCTTATTAAAACACCTGGTAGCAGTACCGATATCTTAATTTTCATACAGCTGCCCTTTTGCTGTTTTGTCATTTCTTCGTATCATGGAGATGACCCGCTGCAAAGTCGCACGCATCCACTGAGGAGAATCAGCAGATGAACCTGACGAGAGAACGCATCATTACGCTGCTGGTGGTCATCGCCAATGGCATCCTGGGAGCAACCATCGGCAAGTTTTCCGACAGTAGACTCTGGGAAGCGACGTTCGCCGTCCTGATGTCGCTGCCGGGAATGCTCGTGATCTGGAATAAGGAATCACTGTCCGTCACCGGTCTGACGCGAGGCCTGCGACGCGATTCGCCTCCATCACTGCTGGACCTGATCGGCTGGTTTTTCCTGCTCGTCATGCCGATACTCTATGTGTACGAACTCAGTAAGATATAAAACCAGCCAGCCTGCAGATCGGTTTTCCTCCCTGGATCGTATTATTTATTCTTCTGAGAACTATATTAACACGGCCCAGGTAAGAAATAACGGTAGCCGCTGTTGTACCGTTACCTGATTTTCTGGAACATCGACAGCAGAAAAGATAAATTAGCCGCAGTGCGTTAGCCCCGGTTAGGCCGTCTTCGGTATGCATCGTTCGAATTAAAAAACGCAACCTGGTCAGTTATCCCGCTAACGTTGAATCCTATTAGAAAGACAGAGAGTCATGTGCACACGCGCCGTCTATTTTGGTAAGGAAAACCAGACCGTCACCGGCCGGACCATGGACTGGAAAGAAGAGATGCACACCAATCTCTGGATCTTTCCGCGTGGTATGCACCGTGATTGTGGACTGGGAGAGCACTCCCTCACCTGGACCAGCCGCTATGGCAGCCTGGTAGCCTCTGTTTACGAAGGCGGGACAGCCGACGGCATGAATGAGAAAGGGCTGGTGACCAATCTGCTCTACCTGGTGGAATCAGAATACCCCTCGGCAGACGACTCACGGCCGGCCCTGGTAATCACCGCCTGGGCCCAGTACGTCCTCGATCAGTTTGCCACCGTACCCGAAGCCGTTGAAGAATTGAGCCGGGAAGAATTTCGCGTGGTCCCCGTGGTTGCACCGAATGGCGCCGAAGGCACCGTGCATCTTTCGATCTCCGATCCAACGGGAGATTCGGCGATCCTGGAATACATCAACGGGAGCTTGCGAATCCATCACGCTCGCGAACATCAGGTGATGACCAATTCCCCCATCTTTGACGAACAGCTGGCTCTCAACCGCTACTGGCAACAGATTGGCGGCACGGTCATGCTGCCGGGTACCAACCGGGCCGCGGATCGCTTTGCCCGGGCATCGTTTTATATTAACGCCTGTCATCAGTCAGCCGATGCCCGCGAAGCGGTGGCCAGCGTTTTCAGCGTGATGCGGAACGTAAGCGTCCCCCGGGGTATCAGTACTCCCGATCAACCCAACATCTCCACAACCATCTGGCGTACCGTGAGCGATCAGAAGAACCGCGTCTACTTCTTCGAAAACACGGCCAGCCCCTCACTGGTCTGGATCCGTTTGAGCCAGCTCGATTTCAGCGCAGGCGCTCCAGTTCAGAAACTGACCCTGGACGGCAACCCCGACCTGGCCGGCGACCAGTCCCACGGCTTCCAACCCGCAGAACCATTCCAGTTCCTGGTTCCTGTAATGTGATCGAGAATTTACTGCTCTAAACATTCTCCCTGGATTTCACGTTCTGCTCTGGATTCCCACCTGCCGCGTGAGATATTCTGATGCAGGGAAGGGGAAAGGCCTTTGCATTCACAACATTCATTCAAACTCAAATGCGTGAAGTATCTTTCAAGCCTGATGCTGAGCAGTGTGCTGTTTCTGCTCTTATACATTCTCAGCCTGGGGCCCATGGTAGCCCTGGGACGCCGGCCCATAATACCTGCATTTGTGGGGCCATATGTTTCCCATCCGGACAACCTCTGGATCGAGCGTATCTATGCTCCCTTGTACGAATTTCATGAGCCTTATGTCTGTTCGCCCCACCTGGGATATGGCTCTGCGGCCAGAAAAGAGTGGGTGCTCTTATTGCGGAACTATGTCGATTACTGTCAGGGGCTCAAAGTATCAATCAAGAAATCCTGCCCTTCGCAGTTCAACTCAATGATTCCAGGTTTCGGTTCTCCAGCCATATCTCAACCAGCCGGGCGAGCAGTTTGGTGAATTCCTTATTCTCATTGCATTTGAGTCCGGCCAAACTGGTTGCTTTGACAACTGCACAGGCTGTCTCCCAACCATTGGTCTCCTGTGAGGAGTTAATGACCAGCTGGCGACGATTGTTCGTTAATAGATCAATCCGCTGCACACAGGTTTTTGAAAATTGCAACTCGACCTCCCTGGGGAAGTCGTAAACTTTGAAGCTGTTCTGCAAGATCTGTCGTCCGTCGTAAAACCGATCTAACAGCGATTGGAAAATTCGATGCAGAGGGCGTGGGGTGCCCGGATAGATTTCTCGAATCGCTTCCAACGCAGCGAGTCGCACGCGACGATCACCATCGTAACGCCTGCGCATCAACGCCGGGAGAGTCCTTTTCGCAGCAGGTCCCAGGCTTTTCAAGGTATCTGCTGCGGCTAAACGGACTCGCCAGTGTGAATCTTTCAGGGTTTCTGCAAGACTGTCCAAATAGAAACAGGCCAGACCGTGGAAATTCGCCAGAGCCCTCGCGGCACGGGTTCGCACGATGTGCCGGGAATCTTTCAACCCATCGTGAAGTGCATCCAGAATATGACGTTGTCGATCGAGTGTTTCACTCAACGTAGAGAGTGCTGCCATCCGGACAAGTTCGTTTTTATCAAGCAGGACTCGCTCCAGCAGCGCTTCCTGAACATTGTCGTCTGTGACGAACGGTGCCAGAGCGAGTGCGGCGGACTCACGGGTGCTCCAGAGGCGATCCTGGCTGACTGACAGAAGTGATGGCACCAGTTCCTTCGCGTTTAATGACAGTCGGGAGCAGAGATGAGCAGCGCGTCCCCGGGTTTCAGGCGACTCTGACTGGAGAAAACCACAGATCAGCATGGCATCAGAATCACTGCACGGTAGTGTTTCCAGTTCCTCTGTCGCCAGGTGGCTCTGCAGCAAATCTGAATCAGTCAGTGCGGTATGCAGCAACTTCAAGCGGTACTCTTGTTTGGATGCATCTTCCGGCAAATTGGTCATTCTGGTTAGCATACCTTGAACCTGGAGGCTGGGTGGATTGTCACTCTCTGATCATACAGAGAGAAGCACGACCGAAAAAGTTCGGGGGGTTCACTAAGTTAATCAGAACTCTGCTGATTGGTTTACCATCCAGTGTTAACCGGTTACATTGAGTTTGCTCCGGTGTTCTAAGATTTTAAGATCCGAAATGCAAATACGGGATGCGGGTGTGAATCCCGCCCGGGGCAATTTATTGAATAATATGAACTGAATTTGCAGCCTGGTATTTTTCTTCAGAAGTCGAATCAATATCTTCTGCTCCGGTGGTCTAAGTCAATAAGATACGCAGCCTTCAACTGCGGGATGCAGGTGTAAGTCCTGCCCGGGGCAACCTTAATCTTCTAACCTGCTCCGTGAACGAAGATCTGCCATCGTTCACGGAATAAGCTAGTGAGAGTCTGTTAAATGAGAGATCAGAACCAGACTACTGAAAATGAAGACTCACTCCTGAATCAGTTGAGTGATTCAGACCTGATGCGTTGTGCCCGGGTGTTACAGCTTCTCGCACAGCAACCAGACATTTGTCTTAACGCTGCAACACCAGAGGAAGCTGTCTGGAAACAGGCTGCCTTGCTTGCGAAACGTGTGAAAGCGATTCAGAAGCAGGCCGGCCGACAACGTGACAGGCGGCTGATCGAAACATCCGGAATCCGGTCTAAACGCGCTCAGAAAAACGACGGCCGCTATCTGCACCATGATGATCCTGTTCAAGACAGCGTTGCAGAAACAGCATTGTTTCACTCTCGCCGCTGTTATATCTGTAAGAAGTCGTACCAAAAGCTGCACTCATTTTATGATCTGATGTGCGAAACCTGCGGGCAGGAGAACTATCAGAAACGTTTACAGACCGCTGATCTTACGGGGCGGACGGCTGTGGTGACCGGCGGACGCGTCAAGATTGGCTTCCAGATTGCCTTGAAACTGTTACGTTCTGGAGCACGCGTCTGGGTGACGAGTCGGTTTCCCTGCGATACAGCACGTCGCTATGCTGCTGAAACGGATTTCGCAGATTGGAATGATCGTTTACAGATCCTGGGCAGTGATTTTCGCAGTCTCGCAAGTGTCAATCAGCTTTGTGAAGACTTACAGGCGAATTGTTCTCATCTGGATATCCTGATCAATAACGCCTCCCAGACTATCAGACGCCCTGCCGCCTACTTTCAACATTTATGGGAGCTGGAATCAGAGCCTCAACGATTGGAAAAGGCAGCACGGAGCTTAGTCTATCGAACTACAGACTCCCTGTTACCACTGACCATTTCGCATCGCTTAAATAACCTGTCGCATGGTCCTGCTTTCACTTCGCTACTTTCGCAGACGATAGTTCAAGCCGAAGATGCAGATGGTAAGGAAGGCGTCTTTCCGCCCGGACTTCTTGACTCCGACAGTCAGCAGGTCGACCTGCGCGAGAAAAACAGCTGGATCCAGGAACTCAGCGATGTTTCTTTAACCGAATTGCTCGAAGTGCATGCCGTTAACTCGCTGGTCCCATTTCTGTTGATTCAGAAAATGGAGCCCCTGCTGTTAAACAGCCCGCACACAGATCGCTACATCGTCAATGTTTCTGCGATGGAAGGGCAGCTGAATACGGATTCCAAAACCGGATTTCACCCGCATACCAATATGGCTAAAGCGGGCATGAATATGGTGACCCGTACCAGTGGCGAACGCTTCGCTGAGCGAGGCATCTATATGACGAGTGTCGATACTGGCTGGGTTACAAACGAGTATCCCCATCAGAAAACGGTACGGATGCAGCAGGATGGTTTTCAACCACCGCTCGATGAAATTGATGGTGCTGCCCGTGTTTGTGATCCTGTGTTCGTTGGTATCAATGAGAAACAATATCTGTTCGGCAAGTTTCTCAAGGATTATCGGGAAACAAGCTGGTAAAGAACAGAGGCTTTCATGAAAGAACAAATCGTCTATTGCCCCGTTGGAAATGAATTCTCGCCCTGCGATCCGGCAGAGGTCCAGCCGATTGTCGAACACTTACGTTCGAACGTACCGGTCACCGAGCAACTTGTCTTCACGCGTGGCAGCCATCTACCTGATGGTCGTGTCGATCTCTGTAAACAGTGCATCGGTCCTGAAGGGACAAACCTGGTAGCTGATGCAGTCAAGTTGAATTTACATACGCGGCACTTGCTCATGGGCGCCAACGGCATGGGAAATACAGGTGCGCAGGCTCTGGCAAGACTGATCCGGGAAAACGAATCACTCCAGACAATTTATCTGGGATGTAATCGAATCGATGAATTGGGGGCAACCGAACTCGCACAGGCAATCGCAGAAAACTCCTCGGTCCGGGCACTCTGGTTAAAACGAAATCCGATTGGTGTTGAGGGGGCTCGCCAGATTACAGAGATGCTCAAACGCAATCAGAAATTGCGAACATTGGATCTGGTGCACACAAAGCTGGGAAGCGAAGGGGTACGGCTGATTGTCAGAACACTCGCCACCATCGACACATCTATCAGCTTGCTCTATCTGGGCGGAAATGAAATCAGTGCGCGAGATGCCGATGCACTGGCTGATCTGTTACAGCAGAATCAAAGACTGCGCGGTCTCTATTTAAGCGTCAATCGTCTCGGGGATGAGGGAGCCTCGGTTCTGGCACAAGGGCTTCGCTCCAATCAGGGACTTAATTCGCTGAGTCTGGCCAGTAATCGAATCGGACCGAAGGGAGCAGCAGCTCTCGCCTCGGCTTTGGAATCTCATCCGAACCTGGTTGAACTCGATTTGGGATATGATCGTTCCACCAGAGTTCTGGGAGAAGAATCCAATTGTCTGGGGAATGCGGGGGCTGCAGAAATTGCTCGCCTGATCCGAAACAATCGAAAGTTGAAGAGCGTTAACCTGACGCGCAATCGCATCAGCGATCGAGGGGCAGTCTTGCTCCTCGCAGCCCTGGAACGAAATAACGAACTCGTCGAGCTTAAAATAGGAAAAGGAATTTCTGCACCATTACGAAACAGGCTTCACGAGTTACTCGAACGCAACCGCAGGCAACATTCTGACCTACTCCAGATCGACGAAGATATCTCCGCCATTCGCAGCATCTATCGAACTTTGAACAAGTAAATGTCCTGATGACTCACCCCGGAAGGGAGTCGGTCGCTTGTTCTTCCCCAAAGCACTCCAGGGAAAGACTGCACCAGGCAGGCTTAAAACCCGCGACATTTCGTAACCGCGTTAAGAAATGCATCATTTCCGTCTAATTGTGAATCTGTCTCTAAGTGTCCTTTTAATAACAGGTTACGAATAGAGTGGAGAACAAATTAAAGGAAATTGATGGAAAATTCTTATTTCGTCGGTAAGTGTCCGCCTTTACATACGAATGCTCTTAGTGGGATGTGTTCATTTGTGATTTGACACAGGCGAAATCACTCGGAAGTGTGATTTCTGGCGGTTGCTCATTCTTGATGCGAAGACCTCTGGTCCAGCGTCGTTCGCCTTTCCTGGCTGTCGAGTCATTTTCCCGCTGCGTACTTATCGTATTGTTCCGATTTATTTCTGGTTACGTTGAATGAAAGACTGATTCATGAGTATTCCAAGACGCTCGCGATCACATCGAGGTTTTACCTTGATCGAACTGCTGGTGGTCATTGCCATCATCGCTATTCTGATAGCTCTCCTGCTACCGGCTGTACAACAGGCGCGAGAAGCGGCCCGCCGCAGTACGTGTAAAAACAATCTGAAGCAGCTCGGTCTCGCCCTGCACAACTACCATTCCACGTTCCAGATGTTACCACCCGCTTATGTGCGTGATCCCAATGTGGGAGATGATGAAGGCCACTGGACCTGGTCCGCGTTTATTGCCCCCCATATTGAATTAACCTCGGTCTACAATGCGTTCCAGGTGGGAAACACACCGGCCAGTTATGCTTTCGGCAACAATATCCAGGCCATGCAACAGACTTACCCCGTATTTCGCTGTCCTTCCGATACCGGACCGGCAACGCATACGGAAGCCGGCTACACAATCGATTATTTTGTTTCAGGCAGCCGGACATCCAACGTCGGTGTCTCGGTCACCAATTATGTTGTCTCGAATAACAATGCCTATCACCGTGCGACCCGGGCGACCAACTATCTCGATGGCACTACAGGTGGCACCGGCCCATTCTGGGGCAACAGCAATTGTCGCTTCCGCGATGTGACCGACGGCTTAAGCAACACAATCCTGGCTGGCGAGCGAGCCTACCAGATTCCAGGAAATCCCATGTATGCGGGCATGCTGTTCGCCGTCCGCGACAATCTCGGACTGGGGCCCACGTGTACCAACTGCTCCGGAAACACCGCTGCGAACCAGGGGCTGCTCAGCATTACCGGTACCACACATTTCGGTATTAATCCGATCTCCTCAGTTGATCAGGCCAACGGTGGATACAGCAGTCGCCACGTGGGCGGAGCTCAGTTCCTGATGGGTGATGGTGCAGTTCGCTTCATCAGCGAAAACATCGATACGAACATCACCAACGGGGGCGTCGTTGACAGCACACTCGAACGTCTCTCCTCGATCTCGGATGGCGCCATTCTCGGCGAATATTAATCCGCACCACTGTTTTCTCAAGCGGCCGGGAGCCTGACGCTCCGCGGTCGCTTTCGTTTCGCAGTGCTCCCCGCGCTGACGAACCCGCCACCTTTTCATTCAGATTCATCAAGGTTCTATCACATGTTCGTTTATCGTCTCGGAAAAATCTTCAGCGTCCTGATCATCGCCTGTGGAATGTGTGCCTGCAGCGGCAGTGACGGTCCACAACTGGGCCAGGTTTCAGGAGTCGTGACTCTCGACGGGGAGCCACTGGAATATGCGCAGATCACTTTTCAGCCTGAAAAAGGTCGTCCCTCGGTCGCAGAAACCGACAGTGCAGGAAATTACTCTTTGTCTTACACGGGCACCAGCACCGGGGCCTTGATAGGTGCTCACAAGGTTGTGATTACTTCCGCCATGGATGCCTATTCGGACGAGACTGGCGAAGGTAAAGACAGGAAGGCACGTGCCGAACTGTTGCCGGCAAAATATCATACCCAGACCACGCTCACAGCCGATGTCAAATCGGGCAGCAATCAGATCGATTTCCCGCTCACTTCGAAGTAACAGCGTCTCCCGCAGGATACCCACGTTGCACACAATTAAATTGACGCACCAGAAACGGGTGAGTACATTGGATTCCCGGAAGCACTGCTCTGTTTTTCGAAAACCAGGGCAGGCTTCCTGATCCATCCCATTTCTGCTTAGCATAAAGGTGCTCATTATGTCCGCTCCACGTTATCTGCTCACTCTGGCTTGTCTGCTGGCACCGGTATCAGTCTTCGCGGGAGCACCGGAAGCCATTTCCGGAGACCATTATCAGCAGACGGTGGCCTCAGATGATTTCTCCGGGCCCGAACTCGGCAAGCAGTGGCGCCTCTATAAAGGCTCCTCAGTCGTAAAAGACGGTGTGCTGCAGGGAGTCGAACTCGAGGGAGGTGGACACGCAGCCGTCCATCAGTTGAAGACCGAACCTTACAGCGATGTCGAACTCACCGTCGATCTCAAGTTCGAGGGTTCACCTTACACGAACCTGACCTTCAATCAGCATAAATTCAAAGGCTCCCACGCAGGCCATCTCTGCCGCGTGGTGGTTTCGCCCACGAAAGTCACACTCCGTGACGGCAAGACCGGCGTCTTCAATAATGAGATCTTCAAGAAACGACAGAACAAAGAAAAACTGACCGAAGACGAACAGGAGATTCTGAAACGGTCCCAGGCCGTCTTCCCGGTCAAACTGAAGAAAGGCGAGTGGTACACCGTCACTGTCCGCATTAATGGGGACCAGATGCAGGCTTTCATCGACGGCAAGCTGATTGGCTCCCTCCGTTCCCCGGGCATTGCCCATCCCACCAAAGACATGATCGGCCTGGTCACCCCCAAGCAGTCGATCCATTATGACAACGTCAAAGTCCGCGTACCTTAATCTTCCAGGAGAGGAGAGGTCATGTCTGATGACTTCATCACCATCGCAACGACAAGCACCCCTACCGAAGCCAGCCTGATCCGCAACCAGCTGGAAGCGGAGGGAATTCGGGTCTATCTCTCAGACGAAGAAGCGGTCGGCATGGCCTGGTATCTTGGGAATGCACTCGGCGGGATTAAGGTTCAGGTCGCTTCTGAAGACGCCGATCGCGCTTTTGAACTACTCGATGAACACGATCCGGTGACCATCAGCGAGGAAGACTGGAAAACCGTCGAAGGCTTCGAGAACGGCTGGGAAGAGGGTGAAGCTACGGAAGACGATGCACAAGACTCCGTTGAGGAATCGGCTGCTGAGCGAGACCTGGACCAGGATGTTGATCGTGCTTTTAAAGCCGCCGTCCTGGGCATCATTTTTTTCCCGATCCAGGTCTATTCATTTTTCCTGTTGCTGGATATTCTCTTTTCCGGTCTCACGTTGACTCCATCTCAACAGAAAAAAGTAAGTATCAGTTTTCTGCTGGACTGTTTCGTTTTGTCGGCCTGGTCATACATCCTGTTCTTCCGCGGTTATTAATCCCAGGAAGAAGATGGGGCCTGGCTGATTCTGATTACATTCAACCCCAGTACTCAATACTCTCCGCGTTTGCTGCTCTCAGTGGTCTCTGGTTTATCTTCGTCTATCCTCAGGCAAACAGACTCTTCAACTGAAACAGCTTCTGCAAAGCGGCATTTTCAGAAATTGAGTCTTAAAAATCTCAAATTGAGTGGAATAGAACTCACCTGAATCAGATCTCTATCAGTGAGCTGATGAGACTTTTATTACTGAGACCGGGACTTGGTCCTGTCGATCTGAGGTGATGAGCATGCAACAGACTTACCGGCGCTGTCGTTCTATCTTACTGTTGACTCTGGTCTTGTACCTGCCGGGCTGCAGTTTCTCGTACCCACTGTTCCTGCAAGGTCAGCTACTGGCCGGGGCAGAGCAACAGCCCGTGCAGGGGGCCACTGTGACTCTCCTTTTCAGAGACCAAAAGTATGCCTCCACAACCACCGATGCACAGGGAAACTGGAACCTGAAAGTGATGCTCGATGATTCCGAATTCTGGCCCGGAAAAGAGGACCTGCACTGGATCAAACCGGACAGGCTCAAGCTGCGGATCGAAACCGGCGGTCAGACCTGCATGGTTCCCTGTCCGCGCGTCGCGGCTCCGGAATCAGTCGGCGATATCTATGCTTTCGTTATGACGGTCCTCAAGGCACATCCGGAAACGGAAAAGCAGGAGACGCTGCCGCTGGAAGCCCTAAAGCCCGTTCCGTCTGATATTTAAATCGATCTGATAAATTCGTTCGAATTGAAAATTATTTCGGAGTTCCTGTCGATCGCCCCTCGTGCCAATCGACTACAGGGTAGAACACCATTCTCCCCTGTCTTCAAGGAACATCCGATGAAGCCCTCCGTTACCTGTGGCTGCCAAAGAGTCTCACGCCAGTCAGCGTGTGCTGTGGAACATCCACCGTCGCAGTCTCGTTTCGCATGGTTCCGGCAGTCCTCAATGGCACTGATTTCGACATTCCTGTTGATTCTGATGCCCAAGTGCCCGCTCTGCCTGGCAGCCTGGATTACCTGTCTGACGGGTGTCGGGCTTTCGCTGACGGTGGCCTCCTGGCTGCGTCTGTTCCTGATTGGGGGCAGCTCTGGTGTTCTGATTCTGGTGATTCTCATACGGTTGCGGCGTGTGTTCGCAACTCGGCTCACAACAGAGAGAACCCTTCTGTATCACAATCAACCTGAACTGGAGAAGCGATGAACTCAACCGAACAGACGCTGGCACATCCGAATGTGGTTACCCACGACGCATGGCGCACACAGCGACTCGAATTACTGGCAGCAGAAAAAGAACTTACCCGGCACCGGGATCGCGTCAACGCTCAACGACGGCGCCTGCCGATGGTGAAGCTCGAAAAGGATTATCAGTTCGCAGGTCCTGAAGGCCAACTCCGTCTACTCGATCTGTTTGCAGGTCGCCGTCAATTAATCGTCTATCACTTCATGTTCGCGCCGGACTGGGAGCAGGGCTGCCAGGGGTGTACCATGCTGGTCAACAGTCTCGGTGATTTGTCTCTGCTCAATAAACGGGATACGACATTCGTTCTGGTTTCCCGAGCACAATTGGAGAAACTTCAGAAATACAAGGCCGAACAGGGATGGGACCGCACCTGGGTCTCTTCATTCGAAAGTGACTTCAATTACGATTTCCATGTCACTCTCGACGACACCGTTGCCCCGCCTGAATATAACTATCGCAGCCAGAAAGAACTGCAGCAGCGAAAGGAGGCA
Source organism: Gimesia chilikensis (assembly GCF_008329715.1). Lineage (GTDB taxonomy): Bacteria > Planctomycetota > Planctomycetia > Planctomycetales > Planctomycetaceae > Gimesia > Gimesia chilikensis. The sequence goes on from NZ_VTSR01000004.1 coordinate 145,662, forward strand.
GAACCGTTTTTCCTCTCGGGCGAATTGCACGGCGTTAGTGTCTTTTTCCGTGTGGGCGACGATGTTTATCACACCTATTCGACCTACGCCCGGGGATGTGAAAGCCTGACCGATTCCTTTCGTCTGCTGGACCTGACTCCCTATGGTCGGCAGGAAGAATTCGAAGATTCCCCAACTGGCTGGCCCCAGAAGCCCACTTACGGTTAACCGGGAGAAAGAGGAATATCAGCCAGCAAAGTCAGCCGACATCAATGCTTTTACAGCAACTGATGTCGGCTGCTTCGTTCGAAATCAGTTCCGCTACCGTTTTTCTCTTTGAAACTCCCCCTGCAACAAGCTTACACTGGGAGTCAACACCTGCTCTCTCTGCGTAAGTTTTCTGAAGTAGAACATCTGAGACACGACCGGCGAATTTGACCGATGTTTATTAAACAACTGGAATCTCTGCGCGGGATTGCTGCGTTGATGGTCGCGCTCAGTCACTGTCTGATCGTGTTCGCCGTCGATCAGAATCCGATGATCTGGACGACCAGACTCTGGGAGACGCAGGGGACCCAGGCCTTCCTTACCAGACTGCTGTTGATTCCCTGTAACGGCGGCGCCGCGGTGACGGTGTTCTTCGTTCTGAGTGGCTATGTCCTGGGACTGTCGCTCGATCGCAAGCCCCGACAGTCGCTGACGTATCTGGCGTTTTACGTGAAGCGCGTCTTGCGAATCTATCCCGCGTATCTCGTCTGTCTCACACTGATCATAGTTTCCATCATGGGGTTCCATTCTTACCAGCGGTTTCCGAATACGTCGCTCTGGTTTCAGGAGTGGTATCAGCAGAATATCACCTGGAACAACGCACTGGCCAATTATGCCCTGCTGGAGACAAACCTCAATCAGATCGCCTGGACGCTGAAAGTAGAACTGGTGATGTCGTTCGGCTTTCCGCTCTTTTATCTACTCTGTCGAAAACGCGCACAGAAAGGGAATTATGTCATCCTGCTGATTCTGATGGCACTTTCCTGTATTCTACCGGGAATTATTTATCTGCTGTATGGGTTCGTCTTCTACCTGGGACTGATGCTGCCGATCCTGATTGAACAACTGAAACAGGCAGTCGCCCCGTCCGCCCGCAACACTCTGTTTCTGGTCAGTGTCATCGCTCTGCTCTCAGCCCGTTCCCTGTTTGCACCTCAGGAACGCTTTTTTACCGTCCTGCTCGAAGCCCTGGCTGCAGCCGCGATCATCACCATCCTGGCGGAAGGAACCGTCAAGGTCTGGGGAAGCCGCCTGTTGGATTTCCCGCTGGTCCACAAACTCGGGCAGATTTCGTATTCCTTTTACATCTATCACTTCATCATCATGTACTGGCTCGCCTGGGGCCTGCTGCATCTGGTCAGTGCGGAAATCACTGCGAATTATCCACTGCTGTTGAGCCTGCTTCTGGCTGTCGTTTCAGTACCCCTCACTTTCGTGGTGGCCCAGCTTTCCTATCAGGCAGTAGAACGCCCCATGATCGGCTGGGGCGCCCGCCTGGCAGAAAAAGTGACAGACCTGGCCCGAGCCTCTACCGCCCGCCTGCGTCTGCAGAGAAAATAGTACGCGACCGGTCTGACGATTCAGCAGGTGCTCATGAAAAGTCTGTTTTCTGCCGGGCCTCCCATCTCTGCACCGCTTCTGCTTTCGTTTTTTGACGCTCTTCCTGGCAGTGTATTGTCGCGCTGTTATACATTTTCAGAATTAATTCTAAACAAAGCAGGAAAAGGCACAGGCCCCCTATGACCTTGACGAGCTCAGGCAACTCAGACCTCAGGAGAATTACAAACCCGATCAGTCCTGCACTTCCCCAGGCCACGAGCAGGTAAGTCATCACTCGAAAATCCTCACGCGCCCAGATTCGCTCCTGAATCAGACCTCGTTTGGGGATACTGTAACGCAGGAAAAGCCACCAGCCGATTGTCATCGCCGGGAGTATCAGGAAACCAAACTGACCCTGATACCATGAAATCAAAATGACAGTCGGCGTCAATACGGCATTCAGGGGGATTCCAATCCGATCATAACGTCTGCGGGTGATCAAAATCTTTTCCGATCCCGGAGTGCGGAGCTCCGTCTCAGGGTGTTTAAGCAATTGCAGACGTTCCTCAAGCGGGATCGCGACCTGGTAACAGAAATGGTTCCAATGTATTTGAGCGGTTTCATTGAGCTCGCGATGGAAATAGCGAATCAGCCAGAGCCGATCCTCAAGTTGATAATACTTGAGATTGATCACAACGCTATTGGGACGGGGATTCAGAAAAAGTTCGGAGTCGCTTCCCCATCTGGCCTCCGTCACCTCTGAAAGGTTGACCTCTTGACGCTGAAAGACCTCCTGCACCGTCACGATATTATCGTGAAGATTGAGCGATACATTTCGATAGACCAGTATTCCCCACAGAGCAATCAGGCCAGGGATCAATCCCAGAGATCCCACAAACAGGAAACCAGAAAGATGCATATTGAAAGGGTCATCAAGCACGATCAGAATTCCAATCCCCAGGAAGCTGATCAGGGTGAGAATCAGCGACCACAGTTCCCCGTACAGATATTCCCTTGATGGGCGGAAAATCAGGGGTTCATTTCCAGAGTCGGATGAAACATCAGACAGATCGATCATGGTGCAGCACCTTCCTGGTTGCGGGTTCGATCATAGGATGCTTCGGCTTCCCACTCCCGCGCCGCCTGTTCTGCTTTGATTAAGTCAAGCTGCTTTCGCTTTTTTTCTGTGCGCATGAGAACCAGAACCACTGCGGGAAGAAGTGCGACAGTCGATACCAGCATCCAGGTGTTTTTAGATGATGTTGGCATTTCCAGTCGCTGAATGAACAGAAAGCTGACAAGCAAGACTCCCCAACAACCCATTAGGACGAATACCCCTCTGTTTTCCTTATCGGCGATAAGTCGTTTTTGAATACGTCCTTCCCTTGGAGTCACTGTTTTAAACATGAACCAGAACATAAGACAGAGCACAGGCAGGATGAACAGCGCGAAATCATGGTGTGTGAATACGGCAACGATTCCTGCGACAGTGGAAACAAGAATTAAGGGAATGAGTATGCGATCATAGCGCTGTCGCGTAATCAGGATTTCATCCGGGCCGGGCAGCGGTACCACCGTATGTTTCTCTGGTCTCAATCGGTTGGCTACATGCAGGCAGTACAACGGCCAGTTCTCCTGAATCGCTTCAGGAAAGACCTGACGAAAATAGTGGATCAGCCAGACCTGGTCTTCACGGCTGAAATGACTCACAGTGAATGAGACCGTTTCACGGGGAGTCGTGTAAACACGTAACCCCATGGGGAACAGTCGCCAGCAGACTTTCTGCACCTCTGCGACATCGAGGACTTTACGAGAAAATATTCTTTGAACGGTGATGGTTCCCGGTTGAATCGTTAGTGAAACTTTTCGGTATTTCAGCAACATCCAACAGGAGAGAATCGCAGGAACGCTCCATAACGTGACTGTAAACAGGATGACGAAAATATGACGATCCGGTGGCGTCGCCATTATCATCAAACTACACCAGGCTATGCCGATAAGCGTAAAAAAGATCAGGGAAAACAACCCCCCATCGCGATAATCCTTTGGTGGGTGAAACGTCAGCGTTTCATTATCAGGGGTAGGGGTTGATGCTTTATTCGCAATATCTACAATCATAATTGACAGGCACTGTTTGAGTAGAATACCAGGCGGTCTCTTTGAATAGTGAAACGCTGTTGGTCGTCCTTGGATCAATTATTCTGCCTGTGCTCAAGATATTCATAGAAATTAAATGAAAAACGTCAGTTTTGTTTTTTCAGATGAGTTCATTTTACGTTCCATCCACCAGCAAGCATCAGGACTAACAGGTAACCCCACACGGGAGACGTAAACAGAACAACGGCACTGACGACGATGAGGGAGACTGTGATTCTGGATGAGCGATGCTTATGATAGGCTAGGTAGATTCCCCCTCCCCAGATGATGATGAACAGCAGGGGCAGCAGACGAAACAGGTAAACCATAAACCGCCCTTGAGGAAAGAATGGCCTCAGTAGATAGGGGAGTCCGAACAACACGAAAGCACCACCGATCAAGGTCGCCAGGAGTAATCCTCCAGACCAGAATGCTATAATCTGCCAGGGGAATGTCGTGCTTATATTTGATTTATCTATGTCTGCAGAATGCTCAGATCGATTCATGGAACACCCTTTCAAAATGAATCAGCAGAATTGTAACAAACTCTGCTGATTCACAGGAATTAATTCTTATGCCGGACTTCTTGAGATGCAGCTACTGATCCGAATGCCCGACTCCCGGCAGATACTCCAGTTTATCGAGTCACAGGCACAGCAGGACTTTACCTATTCTCAGGTAGGAGCCACCCGCAACCAGTCGGCCCCTGCCGGATTCCGTGTCGATCACAATCGCATCTGCCTGGGGCAGGGGGCAGTGGTTTATGAACAGGCAAAACAGGCCCTGACGGACTGGCAGCATTACCGCTTTGACTGGCTGCATCTGTATCGCCTCGACGCACCGCCGGCCGCGGGACAGACCGTTGCCGCACTGGCGCATGTGCTGGGGATCTGGGTTCTGAATGCCTGTCGGATCGTTTACGTGCTGGAAGAAACAGAGCCCCTCACCCGCTTCGCTTTTGCCTACGGCACGCTTCCCGACCACGCCGAGTGTGGCGAAGAACGTTTCCAGGTAGAATGGCACCCCGATGATGATTCCGTGTGGTACGATCTCTATGCGTTTTCCCGACCAAATACGCTGCTCTCAAAAATTGCCTTGCCTTATGTCCGCAGCAAACAGAAACAGTTCGCCCGCGAGTCTCTGCAGGCCATGCACCAGGCCGTCACGAAAAAAACGAATTAAGCGCGGATTCCGGCTGTGGAACTGCTAAACTGGTTTCCGTAAAACTGTCAGGTCCGGTTGAGTCAATCCCAGATTGAGCAGAGGAACAGATTGTGAGTCACTCGCAGACACTACCATCACATACGCCGGTTTTGATTGTCGGAGCCGGACCGACGGGTCTTTCCCTGGCCATCGAACTGGTGCGGCGGAACGTTGAGTGTCTGCTCATTGACCGCAATCCAGCACCGCTCCCTTTCGACCGGGCCACCGTGATTCACAGCCGCTCGCTGGAATGTTTCGAGACGATGGGGACTATCGACGAGTTCCTCGCACGCGGTCACATCATGCGGGGCTTCAATATCTTCGCCTTCGGTAAAAAAGTCGCTCAGACCAGTTTTGAAAGTCTGGAGTGCCGCCATCCCTATGACCTGAATCTCGCTGAGAATGAAACCGAAGAGATTCTCACCGCACGTCTGGAAAGCCTGGGAGGCCGGGTCTCTCGAGGCTGGTCACTGGAAGGACTGAACCAGACCGACACTGAAGTGACTGCCGCTCTCAAATCGGCAGAGGGAGTCGAAACAACGGTCACCGCCGACTGGCTGGTCGGCACCGATGGTATTCACAGTCGTGTCCGTGAATCGATCGGAGTGTCTGTCGCCGGTCATCAGTATCCGGCCCGCTGGGGTGTCGTCGACGGATATCTCCCCAATTGGCAACACGAACCGGACCGGGCCGCGATTCAGATCGACGCACCTGCCCTTAATCCGGTTCCTATGCCAGGGAATCGCTGGCGAATCTATTTCCGGGTTTTCGATGAAACCCAGACAGACCATCTGCTGGAACAGATCGACGCGGGGCTGGCTTCACTCTCTCCCGGAATCCGTTTGCAGGATCCGGACCAGCCGATGCTCTATCACACCTTTCGCCAGTTGAGTGCCCATTACCGATCCAGCCGGGTGCTTCTCGCAGGTGATGCCGCACATGCCTGCAGTCCCATTGAAGGGCATGGCATGAATACGGGCATTCAGGATTCCTTCAACCTGGGCTGGAAACTGGCGCACGTCATCAAGGGAGAAGCTGGCGACGGTCTGCTGAACAGCTACGAACTCGAACGCCGCCCCATTGCCAACGCAGTTGGTGTCTCGGGGGACGTTGCCGAAGAATTACGCACGATCCCCGACGAACCAGCGGCCGTCGAACGGGTGAAGCGTGCCTTGTGTGCGATGCTGCTCCCCGCCCGGGGACAACTGCAGGCAGCCGAGGCCGAAACCGAAATCAGCTTTCACTATCGCGACAGTCCCCTGGTCCGCGGCTATCATGCCGCTGGAGCAACCGCACAACAGAACTGGCTCGGCCCCCGACCCGGCGACTGTCTGCCCGAAGCCGGTCCGCTGTTCCATCTCCAGACAGCCGCAACTCTCACGCTATTCGATTTGTTGAGATCAACCGGTCATCTGCTCCTCTGGCTGGCCACGGATGAGTTAGAAGCACCCAATGCTCCTGATCTTGAATATGCTCTGCAGCCCGGTGATACCTGCGTTGTCATCTCCACAGCACTGCCGGAAAAGTTCGAACATTCAGATTCTACTCGAGCCAAATGGTTAATTGATGAAACTGGTAGCGTCCATGCAAAACTGGGGATCATCGATCCCACCCTGTTCCTGATCCGTCCCGATGGCCACATCGCTCTCCGCTGCGAGCCTCCCCAACTGGAACAGGTGACGGCTTACTATCAGCTTCTGCAGACATGAAATCGCCATGATTAACGCGAATTGATTTGTTTCGGTTCAGGGGTGACAATTCCAGTGCCGTCAGCTATTTTGAATCCCTGATTCATTGAACAGACTTTCTGCTGAGGAACCACTGCGATGTCATTTAAGCGATACTCCCTGGGATTACTGCTACTGTTATTTGTCAGTTCATTTGCCCTGGCACGGGAACCTGAAACTACACTGGTTCCGCAGGATTGGGACCCTGTCCAGGCGGGAAATCAGGTGATGCAACGTCTGGTGAGGGTGACTGGCAAAGAAGTCAAAGGTGCCCACGATGCCGAAATGGTGCTGACGGGCAATCGTGCTTACATCGTGGCTGAAGTCAACGACACCCGTGCCGGGGAAAGTGCAGGCTGGCCGGAAATCTACTGTGCCCTGTCGATCGTCAACCTCAAGACGCTCGCCCTTGAGAAAGTCATCCCCTTCGCCCGCAGCGAACAGGCATTTCAAAATGCCACACTGCCCGTAGGCGCCTGTTTTGTACCCCGCATATTACAGTTGAATGAGCACACGCTGCGCTGCTACTTCGCCAGCGAGCAACCAGGCAAACGACAGGCACAGACCTGGTATCGCGATTTTAATCTGCAAACGCAGAGTTTCGCTGATACCATCCACAAAGCAAAACTGAAGACCGCCGCGGGAAGATTCGATATGCAGCCCCAATATTTTCACGCGGACGCGGCGGCACAGGGATTCGATAAGAAAGCGAAAGATTTCGGACTCTATCTGTTTGATTCGTTTAAAGAGTTCGACGGACAGACCTATGTCGCGATTAATAATTTTCCAGGCAAGCAGAACGCGCTGGCGAAGATCAATCCAGACTGTGATACGTTTGAAATCATCGGGCACTATAACGAACCACAATCAGTGGCGCTCAGTGAGTCTGCGGTAAATCGCCTGCCGGACGGTTCCTGGATGGCAATCTGTCGCAACGATGGCGGCAAGCGGAATTACTATTTCACCACCAGCGCAGACGGGCGAAAGTGGAGTGTCGGTCAACAACTCCCCTTCGTTCCAAATGGAACGAATTCCAAACCGACGTTCGACCGGTTTGGCGATACCTACTACCTCGGCTGGCAGGAAGCCACAAAAATCGACGGCGTCACGCGGAGTGTCTTCAATATCGATATTTCACGAGACGGGAAAACCTGGGAACGCAAATACCGTTTTGAGACGCCTCACTCCTTTCAGTATCCTGCTTTTTGTGAGTACGACGGAGCGATCTGGCTGGCAGTCACCCAGGGAGATCATTCGCCCAGTCGCAAAGAACGTATCATGTTTGGCAAGCTGGAAGACAGCGGCGCATCGCTCTCCAAAGTGGATCGCAAGCAGTAACCGGAGTCAAGGCTTGGGCACCCGATTGATCGTCCAGTAAACCTCTTCAGCAAACGGTTCACCGGACTCTGCTTTGAGATTCAACTTGAGATACACCTGATTTACCGGTTTCAAATCAGGCACCATTAGTTTCACGCTCTTCCCGTCTGCGGAGAGCAGGGCACGCTTGATGTTCAGCTTGTCTTTTCCGGGACGATCGGTCGCAGGAGAAAACATGTCTGATCCGTATTCGGGTCGCCAGTGGTAATTCCACTGCTCGGCGAAGTAGGATTTAAGATCCGAGGCACTCTTCGGATCGAGTGGGAAGCTGAAGTCAATCCGCAGACCGTCTGCTTCCACCTGGCAGTCCGTCACCATCGATAAAGGTTTGCCAGTGTATCGTAGCCTCTGAATCCCCTGGTCACGGAGACCTCTGCGTCCCCCGCCGTTCCAGCCGTCCAGACCAACCGCATAAACCTGACCGTCCGCCGGGTTGACGCGAGCCCGGTGGATACCCGTGCTGAAGTGAAAGGGGAGCTTAATGATTGCCGCCTGGCTCACATCCTCGAAATCCTGCAGCATCAGATAATACATCCAGCCTTTACCAAAGCTGGTGTGTAACAGACGTCCTGACAACGGTCCCCAGCGGGGATCATCTACCCACAGCTGGCCTCCTGAGGAATTGTCGTAGTCCTGAGGCATCCAGATCAATGGTTGATCGAATGTTTTCGGGGGAATCACTTTGCGATGATCGATCCGTCCTCCATCGGGGGCCCAGTTCTTCCCACCTGCGTGAGTCTGAACGTAGCCATAAAAACCGCCCGGCTTGACGAGGCTGATCTTCGAAGCGGGGATCCAGTTCCCCTGGTTGTCACTCACGGTCATCCGGTCATCGGGCAGCATGCCCATCCCATTGGGAGTCCGAAATCCGGTACAGACAACGTCCCGCTGCTTGCCATCGGGAGAGACTTTAATCACCGCCCCCGGCAAGGCATAACTCGTGTATTGACCACACTTCGTGTAATAGAAATTGCCTTGCGAATCGGTCTGAAGATCGAAGTTAAAAGAGTGGAAGAATCGAGAGACATCGGTGTCTGCAGAGAAGCTCTCATAGAAATCGGCTTCGCCATCCTGGTTCAGATCGTGCAGTCGCGTCAGACGGTCCTTGCAGGTTACATAAATCAGATCATCGACCACCTTGATGCCGAAGGGTTCGTAGAGTCCTCCCGCGAAGCGCTTCCATTTCAGCTTCAGGAGACCTTGATCGAGACCGGAAACGATCCAGATATCACCCCCATGCGTGGAAACCACCATCCGTCCATCCGGAAAGAAATCGAGGGCCGAAGTCCGAAACCAGGTATTCCAGGGCGTCTCACGCGGAATAGTGATCGTATCCAGGGCATAAGCGCCCGTTTCCAGACCCGGATAACCGACGGTGGTCAGGATGTCGGGCCAGTTGGCTTTTCCTCCATGAATCAGGGACCGGGGATCGGTCACTTCTGTCTGCTCCGCTTCCCGGATCAGGGTTTGTGCCGCATCATAATCTGCCTCCTCTTTACCCATGAAGCAGCTGATCTCAATCAGCCGCGATTCCTGGTCGGCTGGAATCGAAAGCACGAAACGCTGTTTATCGTCGACATGCCAGGTCATCCCCTTTATGTCTCCCCGGACGGCGCTGGCCGCAAACGTTCCCGTCTCAAGCTGCCCGCAAAAGGCGAGTGTACCGGTAGCGTCTTGTGTGCGTTCCATTGAACTCTGGTTTCCCGGGCCAGCAATGAAGGCTACAGCATCGGGAATCTGAGGTGTTGCGGTGGACAGCACCAGTCCCTTCCCGGGACCGATTCGCAGGCTATGCCGGACCGCGGTTTTACCCGGGATCGCCTGGGGAAGTTCCAGAATTTCCCGGTCATCGATGGCATACGAGAGCACCAGCTGATTTTCATGCACGTAGTGACCGTGATATCGCAACCACTCAGCGGGCAGCGGTCCACGGGGACGTAATTTCTCACGAGAATAATCGAGCGTTCCGTCATGTCCCCACTGCCAGCCAGCCAGGCCGGCGAGTTGCTTGCCCTCTGGTTCAGGAACTCCTTCGCCACGCCCCCGGATATGCTGGGTTTCACTCAAATCGAGAAATCCGTCCTGCCAGAGTCCCGCCTGATTCAAAGTATGCAAATCATAGGAGATCGTCGTTTCTGCATTCAGCTTAACGGTCAACGCGCTGGTGGTGATTCGGGAGAGCTGCGAAGCGAGGGCCGGCCCGAAGTCACGTTCGATCTCCAGATCAAACTCTCCGGATTCCGTACCCGGGGGGAGCTGCTTGAGATAGTCGGGCGTCACACGTTGATAGGCGGGGTTCCCCGGTTTCATGAACTTTTCGCGGATGTAGTGCACGACCTGGTAGCGTTCTTTGGGGCTCAGATGCTGCATCGGGCCCATCAGACCGTTTCCTTTTGAGAGCGTGAGAAACATCCGATAGGGGTCCGCACCGAATTTGAGCGGCTGTGTCTCGAAGGCCCGGGCGGTGGGAAGCGAAGGCGTATTGCCGTCCACACCGTGACAGTTCTTGCACAGTCCGTGGTAGATACGTTCCCCCTCGGCAAAATCACGCTGGTTCATCCTCTTGAGGATTCCTGCATGATCGAGGTTTTGGGTATCGTCTTTAACAATGAGTTCTTCCGCTGACGGCTTGAGTTCCGCTGCCCGTTGCGCACCGCCGCGGGCGATCTCAAAGACATAGCTGACCAGATCATAAAACTCGGCCTGATCGTGCAGTGTCGCCACGAGTCCCTCGGGCATCATCGACTTACTACCGCTGGTTCGTTCGTCGATGTCGTCCTTGGGGACGACAATTTCCTGACCCAGGTTGGCTGCGTCGCGGAGCACCAGAGCGTCAGGACGGTCCTCGGCAACCAGGCCGGAAATCAGCTTCCCTGCACTGGTGACGATGTTGACCGTTTCGAAGCCCTGCTTGATCTTGCGGGACGGGAAGAGAATCGATTCAACCAGGTTTTCATCGCTGGCGTTTTGGTCTGCCTTGGTCAGGTCGGGACCGAGGGGAGTTGCGTTGGCGCCACTGTCGTGGCATTTGATACAGGCGGCGACCGATTTATAGAAGACCAGTGCCCCTCGCTCCGGATTCCCGCGCAGTCGGGCTGCCTGTGCCAGCCTGTTTAAGGGGGCCTGCTGGAGCTGTTGCTCCAGGGAACTCGACGGTTCCTGAGAGAAGCTCAGGGTAGGAAACGCACAACAGAGCAGGCAAACCAGGAATGGCAGACGCACAAGAGCTTTCATCGAGTCGCTTTCTTCTGGCTGGTGTAGAGTTCCGGCGGGTCAGCAAAATCGCAGAACTCTATCTTAAAAGCGACAGTCAGAACAATCCAGAATAGAACGGATTTACGCCAGGGAAATCCGCTGTTCGCCTGCATGGGATGTGTTCACAGTGGAACACCGGCAGAAGAGAGTCGAAGAAAAAAATAGTGCCAGGAACCCCTCTGGGACAGGCTAAGCAGGCTGCAGACTCGATCTCGGAACTCGAAGCTGCAGTCGCCCCCAAGGAGCACACCATATGTCTCAAATTGATTCCCGGCACATTTGCTGTTTACACAGCTGAGATTAACTTACAAGGCTGGATCTTTCTTACGTTGCGCTCCTGGGTTTAAGCGATTCTGAACTTTAGCCAGAACGGCAGTCTGCTCCTCAGAGTCGAGAGACCCATCCTGATTTGAATCCAGAGCACGGAACATCCGCTGCAGTGAAGGAGGAACTTCGTTGCGACTGATGATCTGGTCCCGGTTGCGATCGAGTTGTCGAAAGATCGTCTCATTCAGACCGATTCCCGTTGCATTGGAGCGGCCGCTGAGAATTTTGGCCCGGTCGATCACAGCCAGTTGTTCCTGTCGGTTTAAGACTCCGTCACCGTTTGCATCAGCACCATTTAAACGGCTCTGTAATGGCGCGGGTACTTCATTGGCTGAAATCATGCCATCCCTGTTCCGATCCATCGACATCAACATCTGGGTGACCACTTCGACTGCATCCGTTGCAGACTGGTCCGTGGTAAGGTTGCCTCCTCTCATCATCATCTGCATCTGACTTCCACCGCCGGAAGCTCCACCACCGCCTCCCTGGCACTGGCCGCCTCCCTGACCCATCTGCATCCCGCCACCACCGCCACGCGGACCGCCACCACCACGACCACCTCCGCCCCGTTGGGCAAAGGCGTCGCTGGCAAACAGCAGCAACGCAAACAAAGTGAGAAATGTACTGAGGTTTCGCATAAGCAGGTTCCCCCTTATCGGACTCAAAGTGTCGAAATAAAAAACAGCTGGCCCGATACCGTTGAAACGCGTTTTAATCAGTGCCCTTCACAGGTGCTCCATGGGGGCTGCCTGACAGAATCAGTTGGAGGATGGAATCGATCAGAAAGAATTCTGAACTCTAAATAATGAATATATATAAAGTTATGAAATGTATGTTTTCCGGGACTGAGCGAAAGGTCCCTTCATTAACCATCAACGGGGAACCCCTCCTCATAACTACCGGCATTATGAAAAAAAACTGGGATTGCAAGCATTTCGTCTGCACGAGATAAATAGAGCTAGATGTGTATTTTGGCGTATAATGGAATCAGACGCCTGAGATGTGTTTCAAAGCGCTGGTCACATAAAGGGTCAAGGATATGATGCTTTTACAAAATCAGGACTGGCGACAGAATTACGATCAGACGGTGATCCGACTGATCCGTGAAGCCTTTCCGCCGAAACAATATCTGCCCCACGTCGACGGCACCGACCTGCTTCGTACGTCCGGCACGGAAGGCGATGATATCCTCCGGGACTATGCTCACAAAACCTGGGATCAGGTGGATCACGCTTTGATCTCGCGCTATCACGAAGCGCCTCTATCAATGTCTTATGCAGGGTTCCTGAAATTCCTGCCCGCGTATCTGGTCGATCTGTTTCATCCGGAATCAGAAATGCAGCACATTGTCTGGAACTGCCTGCTGGAGTACCGACTGGAGCCCCATCTGGGATCTGAGCAGTTTGACCTCAACGACGATCAATTGATCTGCTGCCTGCTCGCGTTTGTCCGGTCCAGTAACTTTCCGCTGGATACAATGATGCCCCGTCAGACTTCCGAAGAATACTTTCACAATCCCTGTCCGGAATCCGCCTTCAACATGCTGACGCACGCACTGCCCCACGAACGCGTGCTGGCCCTGCAGTCCCGCATCGAAGAGATCAACGACAGCTTCGTCATCGAACGCTGGGATCAGGGGTAAAGCGGAGCAGCTGGGCTCACAACGCGCTCTGCTCAGACAGTGAGAATTCGTTTTCATTTTCTCTGCTATCTTTGTCTGCCCGGTGCAATTATCATGGAGCCGGCAGTGCTCGCTCGAAATGAAAAAACGGAATTCCACGGAACCAGATCGATGAAAGTATGGGTGTTAGTCTCAATCAGCCTGCTATGCTCAGGCTGCTGGCAGTCATCGCGTGAATCAGCAATCGACGCCATAGAAGCAGCAGGCGGCCGTGTTGCCTTTGAAAGGAATCCTGATGAAATAGGGAAAAGCAAGGGAGAGAAATCAGTCTCGACAATCAGGCTGAATGAAATTCCCGTCGATGACTCTATTCTGGTACACGTGAGCCAATTTCCCGAGGTCAAAGTTCTGCATATTATTGGCACAGACATTACAGATCAGGGACTGAATCAACTTAGTGATCTGCAGGAACTGCAGTGGCTCTTCATTACCAATAATCAGATATCTGACGCTGGCTTCAATTGCTTTCAGGACTTGAGTCAACTCCGAGATTTAGTTCTTGGCGGAACTAAGATCACGGACGAAAGCTTAAAAAAAATTCAGGGATGTTCAGACTTGATATCCTTGAACGTAGTCCGGACTTCTGTTTCCGATGCGGGGTTACAGTGTATCAGCTCATTGCATAAGTTGCAGACGCTCTACCTTAATGAAACGAAAATCTCAGATGCAGGCATGCATCATCTGCAAGGATTGAAAGCTCTGCAGACGTTGAGTCTCAGTCAGAACTCAATTACAGATGCCGGTATGGAGCCAGTCAGTCATCTGGTCAATCTGCAAATGCTTGATCTTACGCATACGGGAGTCGCTGATGAGGGACTGAAACAGATCGCAGGGCTCAGGCAGCTGAAGACTCTGTCACTCGATAACACGGGTGTCACAGATGACGGGATGAAGTACCTCAAAGACCTTTCACTGTTAAACGTTCTCAATCTGTCTGATACAAAACTGACTGACGCCGGCCTGAAGCAACTGGTTGATTTACCCGCTCTGGAGTCAATCTACCTTTCCCAGACTAAGGTGACGGACAAGGCGCTGGAGTATTTAATTGAAATGCCTGCGTTGAAAAGCTTTAATTTGACCGGGAATCAAATCACCGACAGTGGTTTACAGGTTTTCGGTCAATCTGATAAACAGTGGTCGAGGATCAGTTTTGCTGAGACTCAAATCACGGATGCGGGTTTAATTTCACTGGGAAAAGCGCGAATTGATCTTGAACTCACATTAGATAAGACGGCGGTGACGGATGCCGGTCTGCAGCATCTCGCTGGGATCTCTGAACTCTGGGGGATTTCTCTCAGAGATTGTAAAATCACCGACCAGGGAGTCCAGACTCTCCTGAAATTCCCAAGCCTGAAGACGTTTTATTTAGATGGCACCGCAGTGACTGATGCGAGTCTGGAGTTATTCAAGGAGAAACCAGAAGTTCTGATTCTCTCGCTGAATAACACCAGTGTTACCGATGATGGAATTCGGCATCTAGAGGGTTTAACAGATATGCACATGCTGTATCTGAATCATACGGCAATCACAGACAAAAGCCTGACCTACCTGAGAAAGATGGATAGACTGTTCGAACTGCATCTGGAAGGGACCGCCGTAACGGAAGAAGCTGCTGAGGAGTTCGAGCATTTCATGAACCAGACCGGTCAGTTCTGCACCGTGTATCGTTAAGCGAAAATTCGAACTTCAATTTCTCGCTGACTGCGCAGGCTTGACCTTTACGGTCACCTTAAGGTCTTTCTGTACGGGGCTCAGGCAACGCTGCTCATCACAGGCCTGGTAGTGTATCTGGCAGGTCACAGAACAGGGGCCGGCGGGTACCTTCTTGCCAACCTCAATCGTCCGTTGAAACACTGCCTCTCCCGAATATACCGGGTGACTGTCGAATGACATCGATCTGCCTGTAGGAGGAACCTGCCACTCTCCCTGCGTCTGAAATCCATCCGGAAGCTTCAACTCAAGGTGTGTGGCGAGTTTTTCCGGCTGGGCATCGATCGTGCGGATCTCCCACAAGGGGGCAATTTTAAATTTCACCGTCAGGGGAAACTGCATCCCCGGCTGGACAGGTTGTTCTGGAACCGTCAGTACGACTGAAACCTGTTCCCCCTCACTGCGATCGGTGTGTTTTGCCTGCTCGGAGCCTGGATGCTCCGATGTATCTTCGGGGGCTCTCGGGTGATCAGGGGCAGCAGCCTGCGTTTCCGGAGCCTGTTTCTCCGCTACCTGTTTTTCGGAGTACGGCTCAGCACAACCGACAAACAGCCCGACGGAGCAGGCCAGCCAGAGCAGGTAGCGGAAACTTCGGTTATGACTCATGGTGACAGTATTCCGAATTCGTTCGCGCTTCATTTCCTCAAGAACAGCCAGACATAACCGTGAGACTTCGCCAGATCATGACTGCGATTCCCTTTGCCCTGGGTACTCGCCAGGTAGGGACGCATCTGGCTGGTAAACTCGGTGTCATATTGATCAAGTTCTTTCGCTTCGGGGCTCTCTCTGAGTTTTTTGTAGGCCTCGCTCCACTCCTTTGTTGCTTTGTCGCTGTAGATCAGATCTCCCGGGTAGCGTTTTGTGAAGTCCGCACGCAGCGCTTCCATTTTATCACCATACGCTTTACCGATTGTTGTTGACTGTGACAACAGTATTTCGACCTCTGCTTTTTCCTGCTTGGTCAGATCTTTTCGCAGATCATACGCTGTATTGAAATCGCCCAGCAGCAGATCGAGTTTTCCATCCCGGTTATAATCCACGACTTCGATTTGGGAACGAATGCCGGGAGTGATCTCTTTCTCGTTCCAGATCACCAGGTTGTAGCCCTTCGTTCCGTTGCCGGAATGTTTGGGAACGAGGACCTCTCCCGCGGCGAATTCCGGTTTTGACCTGGAACCCACATTTTTAAACCAGGTCACGCTCCCCTCATCGCTCTCTGCCAGCAGGTCCCACAGGCCATCCTGGTCCCAGTCTGCTACAACCGGGCAACAATGTTTTTCCACTTCCAGTGGTTTGCCACCCGCTTTGACCGTCTGATTCTCCGTAGCGAAGGCATACTCCTTCGCAGTACCCTCATTCATACGTAACTTCAGATGTCCGTCGAAACAGCCGATCAATAAATCAAAATCACCGTCATCGTCCCAGTCGACGGGCATGTAGAAACTGCCGAAAGACTGAAAATTCTGTTTGGGTTTGACTGCACTCTGGACCGGCTCACCTGACTGATCTTTCAATACCTCAGGGGCGGCAAACTTATGATCCTTGAGACCACGAAAAAAATAGCAGTAACCGGGGTCGTAAGAGCTGCTGATAAAATCTCTGATGCCATCGCCATTCAGGTCGACGAATCGCGGCTGCCCACCCACACAGCAATAAATCCTGACGGCGGCATCTTTTCCATCTGCCTGCACCTTACCGGCGCTGGTATAAACGGGTGCATCGCTGCGTCCCACGTTTTTATAGATTTGAAAGTTCCCCCGGAAGTCCCCCAGAATCAGATCATCCAGTTTGTCGCCGTCGATATCCTCGATACAGGGACTGCTGTGTCCCCAGTGGTCACCGGTGTCGATGATCTTTCCATCCGCCTTAAGACGCACCGGTTTTTCGAATACGTCCTCCGCCTTGCAGAAGTGACCAGTAGAAACAGACAATATCAGGACAATCAGTGGCAATGTGCAGCGAACGATCATCTCAGCTCCTTCTGTCAAATGACTTGAGCGGTTGAGGGGAAAATACAAGGCAGCGTTCTACTGTTAATAATTCTCAGTAGATTGTTTTGTCTATATTTTCTGAAAAATGTTCCTTATCTTAAAAAAATGCTGTCTGACAGAGACGATGTGGACCGCTCAAACACCCTGCAGAGGAATTCAATACTCTTCGTATTTTATCTTCTTAGAGGAATCACCGGAAACAGAAAATTGGTTTCGGCTATCAGGATTCACTGTTATCATGGTCTAACGACACATGGGTATACAGCCAGTTTTTATCTGAATACAAATAGTTAAGGATTACTATGAACATGCCACGCGCCACGCAGTTCTTCACGCTTGTAATCGCTCTCCTGGTCACCACAGTCGCTTCTGCGGAACGACTGGTTCTGGTGAGCGCTTCCTATCAGAAAGATCTTCTCGCGATCTGCGATGCAAAAGGTAAAGTCCTCTGGTCGTACAAAACCGAGGGGCCTGCCAAAGGCCATGCCGGCCATCACGATGTGCAACTGCTCCCCAATGGTAACATCCTGTTTCACGACAGCTGGACCGGCCTCAAAGAGATCAATCTCAATAAAGAGATTGTCTGGGAATACGATTCGGCCAGCAGTAACGGCAACGCCGGGAAGCGGGTGGATGTGCATGCTTTCAAACGCCTGCCCAACGGCAATACGGTAATCGTTGAAAGTGGAGTCGGACGGATTATCGAAGTCGATCGCGACGGCAAGCTCGTGCACCAGTTCCCCTTGAAGAAAGGGGGCACACAATCCACCAGGCTGATGCGAGTCACTCCCGCGGGAACCTATCTGGTCTGTTCAGAACAGCCGGGCGTCGTGATTGAATATGACCGCGACGGAAACATCGTCTGGGAATATCCGATTGGCACCCGCGTCTACGGCGCTCTGCGTCTTAAGAACGGGAACACACTGATCGCCTCGGGCAGCGGTCACAGCGTCCGCGAAGTCACCCCCGACAAACGGACCATCTGGGAAGTCAAGGAACGCGTGCCGGGCACGGATGTGGCACTCCAATGGACCACCTGTCTGCAGGAACTCGACAACGGCAATCTGGTCATCGGCAACTGCCACGCCGGCCCCGAGAATCCACAGATCCTGGAACTCGACGAGAACCGCAAGATCGTCTGGCAGTTCGACGATTTCAACCTCGTCGGTAATGGCCTGGCCTGCTGGGAAATTCTGAATGACGAACAGTCGAAACTGGTGCGGAAGAAACTCAAACGCTGATCACAGTTGCTCCTGCAGTCAGAGAATTATTGAATTGCGAGTACTTTATCGATCTGCTCACTAATCATATATTCCATGACCCTCAGACTTTGCCGGGTGGCTTCGTCTTTAGGGAGTTTTTCCAGTTCGTCCAGGGAAATCGAAAGTTTCCGGGCGGCATGTTGAAAATGTTCCTCCATCATTATCGAGTCAGTAATTTCAGGGCTGAACACGATGCGCCCTTTACGACTCAACATAAAGCAGGTTGGGGCAACTTGTACGCCATGGTATTTATTGTTGGTGGCACCACCTTCTCCTTGCCGCTGGTCAATCGCGGCCAGCGTTTCAAATCCGAGATACTGGTGGAACTCACGAATTTTTGCTTTAGATGAGTCCGGCGGATAGATTTGCAGGAAGACGATCTCTTTATTCTCGTACTTCTGATGCAGCCTGAGTAGCATTTTTTGGGCTTCCACGAAGTATTGCTCCATTTCGGGAGGCAACTTTGCAAAATCAAATTTCAAAAAAGTATCGTCGAGAAAGAGCAGGACAACCACTTTACCGCGAAAATCTTGGAGATTACGCTGGTTCCCATCCATCCATTCTGACACCTGCAGTGGAGGAGCCTGCGTGAAAAGATGCACCATTTCTGGGGGCTCCGGTGGCTCGGGCAGCGGCTGTTCGTTTCCGATGGTGTATGTCCGGCCGTCGATCCTGTTCTCATACACGGTCTCCTCTGGAAACCGCAGTGCCAGTGTCTCAGGGGCGATTTGCTGATGCGGATGGATGTCGAGTACCTCCCAGGTGGTACTCCGCCCAGGGACAGTGGGGGGGGCTGGAAAGTCCTTCAGGTTCTTTGTGAATATCTTGATCTCGTTCGTATGGGAGGATTGCTCCTGTTTTTTCGGAGTGCCGGTCGTGTATTCCTGAAACCGGATGCGTGTCGGATAATAACTGCCGTCAACCTGTTTAACCTGCAGCACCTCTGCATGCTGACTCAAACCCCAGGCGAGCTGGTTTTCCTGGTCAATATAGCCCCATTCGATCCGTAAGGGGAGAAAACCCTGGGCGGGATCGATCCAGGCGCGCATCCGCCAGCGTTTCTCCGGGCTCTGCTCATGCGGCTCGTTCAGATACTCCACGAGGATCAACGTTCTGCCATCCCGGTTTTCCCGTCCCACAACCCGGTACCGGTGCGACGGTTTTGTCAGGCAGGCATCCAGACTGTATTCGGGCAACTCTTCTGCCCAGTGATACTCTTTGAGCCCCAGCGGTGCAGTCGTCTTCAGGTTGGTGATTTGCTTCAGTTCGTTGCCGATTTCACCCTGCGGAAATTGCTGGCGCTTCTTTCTGCCGTACCAGCGCCGCAAAGGAGGCTGGTTCTGATCGGACCACGAGATCAGCTCGATCTCGTTATAATGCTGATTCAAATTCTCCGCCGGCCAGACCGGTCCCTGTTCTAAGTTATTGTTCTTCTGTTGTAACTGATAAGGACGTCGTTGATGAAACGATCGACCATCAGTCCAGAAATAACGTTGCTCTAGCACTGTTTCGCTCAACCGTTTCCGAACTGCTTCCGGGGTCAATTGGCTATCCAGAAAATTCGCCTGTGATGTGTAAGAATAGGTAACCCTCATCTGGTGCTCTTCCTCGCTCATGATCTTTCCATCGATCATGATTTCACTTCTGTCGGCTTTCTGAATATCCCTGAGTACTTGCAGGTTCAGTCGGTCCCGTGTAATGCAGTTCATGTTCTCCTGCGCCGTGATCCGGTACGTCATCTCCAGCGGGAGTAGGCGCTGGAGGTTGTCCCGGTAACCGTTCAGAATTTCTTCTACACTCGGTAACTGGTCCGGTTTCTCTGCTACCTTAGTCTCTGCCTGCGAAGTGCCCGGCAGGGGGGCCAGCGATAATAACAGCAGAGCGATTGTGGCCAGCAGGAATTTTCCCCGCCGCGAAATCTGATGCTGTAATGAGTCACACATAATCGAAGTCAGACGCTGTTCCAGAATCCGGGCTGATCCCATGCCGGTGGAGACGGGAATGCGTTGCGCCTGGGAAACGAAACCTGTTGCTTTGACGAGGACTTCCGCATAGGCCCGCCGTTTGTCGGGTTCTGTCTGGATGACCCAGGCATCACAACACGCCTCTTCGGTCAGACGGATTTCTCTCCGTACCCACCACACGACGGGATACCACCAGTACAGCGCCGTGGTGACAAGTTCGATCAGACGCACCCAGTGATCGCCGCGGCGGTAATGCGCCAGCTCATGCAGCAGCAGTGTGTCTTGTTCTGCTTCATCCAGTTCTGCAAGCAGCCGTTCCGGCAGGATAATCCGTGCCCTGCAACAGAACGCCCAGAGCAGGGGAGAGATCGCTCCCGGAAGCAACACAACCTGTGGGGCTGACTTCAGACCGATGCGCGTGCCCAGTGCCCCGGCCCGTTGCTGCAGTGCTTCGGAGGCAGGCCGTGCGAGCTTCAGCAGTCGTTGGAAACGAAAGATACGCAACGCTGCAATGAAACAGCAGACTGCTGTCCCGATAGTCCAGATCAGAAATAACGATGTTGCCCATGTCCATCCACGGGCTGTGAAAGCGGCAGCCAGTCTCAGATACCAGGCTGGCTTGCTTACTGGGATCTCTATTGAAGTCTCAGCAGTTGAGGTCTTGGATACAGTTTCAGTAATCGTAGCAGGAGATGAGCCTTTGCTGGTCTCTTGCATTCGCTTTCGCAGAGAATCGAAAGCATTCATTTCTGTGTTGGCGTTGGACTCATTTTCAGCAAGCAGACCAGTGCCATCTGTCACCGGGGCTGTTTCGACCGGCGAGACGCTCGTACGGGGGGCGGGTGAAAGTAAGGCAACCTGCGGCTGCCAGACCGCCGGGGTGATCAACTTGATCAGCACGAGTAGCAGCAGCATGTGCAGCAGTGCCGGGTTTTTGATCCAGCGGCGGATCAAGACCACGAGGATAAACAGACCGCCGGCGATCGCCGCGTTACTGATCAGCAGTTTCCAGAGCAGATCCATGACCATCTCCTTATGGTTTTGAATTCTTTTTGGCAAGTTCGTCGATGAGATCCATCAGCACTTTCTGCTGCTTCCGGTTCAGATCAGTGTGTTGCGCCAGTTGTGTGAGCAGCGGCGTCAGCGAACCTTCGCACAACGTCTCCGCCACCTCCTGCAGGCGTCGCCCGACTAATTCATCGCGCGCGATACAGGCTTCATATACAAAGGCGATGCCCGCCGGCTCCCGTTTGACGAAGCCCTTGGTTTCCAGGCGTTCGAGCAGTTTTTTGACGGTGGAGTAATACGCGTCAACCCGTTCGGGTTCAAGTTGTTCGGTAATCGCGCGAATCGTCGCCGACCCCTGTTGCCAGAGGACCTGCAGTACACTCAGTTCCGCTTCCGTCACATCACGGGGCGTCTTGACCATGGTCAATACTTCCTTTTTCCAGACCTGGGACGTTATGTCGCAGGCAAGGGTAGGACATTGTGTCCCAGGTGTCAAGAGCGGACCACGGAATGCGGAGTATGTTAGACATTCAACAGTCCAGACTGTTATATTGGAAGCAATTCCAAATCCCGCCCGTTTGCTTATCGATGTCAATTAGCGCTCTTTCAGGAAGGTAGTCATCTCACATGAATTCACGATTTAAGTCCCTGTCAGCGATCGCTGTTCTCTGCTGCCTTGTTCTCGGTCTGATTTCTGAATCGCAGGCCGCCACTCTGAATGCGAAACAATCACCAAACATTGTCGTCTTCCTCGTGGATGATATGGGAGTCATGGATACTTCGGTGCCGTTTCTGACCGACGCCGAGGGGAACCCCAAACGGTACCCACTCAACGATTATTACATCACGCCCAACATGGAACGCCTGGCGAAGCAGGGGATTCGTTTCAATAACTTTTATGCGATGAGTGTCTGCTCGCCGACCCGAATCTCCATTCTGACCGGCCAGAACGCAGCCCGGCATCATGCGACGAACTGGATTAATCCCCGTAAGAATAATGCCGGTCCCCAGGGACCGCCGGACTGGAACTGGGAAGGCCTCAAAAAAGAAGACGTCACGCTGCCACGCTTGCTGCAGAAGTCAGGCTATAAGACGATTCATGTCGGCAAAGGCCATTTTGGCGCTGACAACTTCCCCGGAGCGGAACCGCTGAATCTGGGATTCAACGTCAATATCGCCGGCGCTTCGTTCGGGGCACCGGGCAGTTATTATGCTGAAAAGAAATACGGTCTGGGGACCCGCCGGGCACATCACGCCGTTCCCGGTCTGGATAAATATCATGGCACCGATACCTTCCTGACCGAAGCACTCACGCTGGAAGCGAACGCGGCACTGGCGGAAACGGTCGAGCAGAAGAAACCGTTCTTCCTCTACATGGCTCATTACGCAGTGCATGCCCCCTTTGATTCCGATCCCCGCTTTGCCGACCATTACAAGGATTCAGGCAAACCAAAGAACGCTCAGGCGTTTGCCACGTTGATTGAAGGCATGGACAAATCCCTGGGTGATATCATGCAGCAGCTCAATGAACTGGGAGTCGCAGAAAATACACTCATCTTTTTCCTGGGAGACAACGGTTCCGACGCACCCCTGGGGCATCAACACGAAGTTGCCTGTGCAGCCCCTCTGCGGGGTAAGAAAGGGGCCCACTATGAAGGGGGCATGCGGGTGCCTTTCATCGCGGCCTGGGCTAAGCCGAATCCGGAAAATGCCAATCAGAAGCAGCTCCCCATTCCCGCAAATATGATTCAGGACCAGGTGGCTGCCGTTTACGATCTGTTTCCCACGATTCTGGATCTGACGCACACGCTCCCGCCCAAAGATTATGTCATGGACGGAATGCCCCTCAATCAACTGCTGTTGGGCGAGCAGGACCATTCACGTCCGGAAACGTTCCTGATGAACTATCCCCACGCACCGCATCGCAGCGACTACTTTACGGTTTACCGGGACGGCGACTGGAAAGTGATCTACCATTATTTCCCCTCCAAACAATCGGAGGGTTCTCACTACCAGCTGTATAACCTGGCAAAGGACCCGTTCGAACAAAACAACCTCGCGGAATCGAATCCGCAGAAGCTCAAGCAGATGATGCAGTCCCTGATCGACAGTCTGCAATCTCATCAGGCACAGTATCCGGTTGCTGCAGAGGGAAGTACAAAACCAGTATTGCCCAAGCTGCCCTGATTGAAATGTGCATTATGGAAGTCGTTTCTCTTAGAGAAAAGGTCCCGCGTGAAGAACAAGGCAAATCGTCTTCCCGGTTGATGCCGTCGAGCGTTTCCTGCTGTTCGTAGCATTAAATTCTTAAAGCTGCATCTCATTATTCTGTTGTGGTTTAGCGTCACGCTTCAAAATACATTTCAAAATAGATATTGAACCTCATGCAAAATGCATTAACATCTCATGCAGAATGTATGAGAGAGGTTAGTTGGAGTATCCCATGTCTAAGAAAGATCAACCCGTTAGCAGCACTGATGTGACCGAAGCAGAACGCACAGTGCTGGAGATTCTCTGGGAACGACCTGGAGGAAGCTCGGTTCGTGAGATTGTATTGGCGATGTATGGTCGGCACGAACATTCCCTGCATGGCGGTGTAAAAAGTTTTCTGGACCGCCTGATGGACAAGGGGTTGGTGACCGTCGACAAAAGCGGTTTTGCGCATCTGTTTTCAGCAACACTTTCGCGTGAATCCTTTGTCGGTCGACAGTTGAAGCACCTGGCTGATCATCATTTTGGGGGCTCTTTAACCCCGATGCTGCTCTCGCTGGTGGAGCAGGTTGATCTCGATGACAAAAAACGTGCGACTCTGGAAAGAATCATTAATCAAATCAAAGACTAGGAACACGGCCTCATGTCCAGTTTGCTTTACTGCCTGATATGGAATCTGATGCTGGTTTCAGTATTTACCCTGTTTCTCTGGATAGGCTCATGGACGACCTGGTTGAAGCACCGGCCTGTGCTCCGGCAGTTACTCTGGATGCTGGTGCTGGTGAAGTTGATCACGCCTCCCCTGTTGGCCCTTCCTGTCCTGCCCCAGTTGCATTTCTTGTCGGAAGCCAGAGCAAGCAAAGTGATCGACTTTGTCACGACTGATACAGGCCTGGCTGTTGTTGAAGAGAGCAGCGAAGTGGGAACAGGACATCCAGAAAAAATCAAAAGCAACTATCCGGCAGTCTCAGGGTCCGATCTGTTCTTCTTATTCCTGTTTCTCAGTCTGCTTGGCTCAATCATTCTCTGGAGCAGAGCCGTCATGATTCATCTCCGGATGCATCACCTGGCTCGGGAATTTCAATCTGTTTCGCCGAGGATAAATCGAATTCTTCAGGAACTTTCCCAATCTTATCAACTGGTGCAGGTGCCGGAAGCCGTGTTGCTGGATCTCCCCTGTTCACCGATGCTCTGGAGTAGTCTGAGTCATCCGACGATCATCCTCCCCAGTGCCTTCTCTGCTCAAGCCAGTGATGAACAGCTGCGGCATGTACTGGCGCATGAACTGGCACACCTGGTTCGCCGAGATTATCTGGTAAGCCTCTTTGCTTTTCTGGTCACCAGCCTCTTCTGGTGGAATCCTGTGGCCTGGTTTGCCCGTCGCGAGATGTTGATTGCGATGGAAGCCAGCTGTGATGCATTAGCCATGAAACATTCGGTCAGCTCGCGTCAATCTTATGCTCATACCCTGCTGACAGTGGTGTCTACACTCTCAGGAAATCAGTCTGTGCTGCCTGCGGCGGGGGCACAGTTCGGTGAATTCCAGTCCTTGAAAAGGAGAATAGAAATGGTTGCCTGCTCTCAAGTCCGCTTCACTCTTTCACGCTCAGCCTGCCTGTTGACCCTCACCTGTGGCCTGCTGGGACTGGTCTGGGTTCCCGTCAGTGCAGCGAAAGAATCTGATGAGTCTCCGGCCGCGACAGCGCCAAAACTGGTGCAGCCCGATCAACAAGATGAACAAAAACCCGAACCAAACGGCCCGGGGACTGCCACTTATCATCAACCAGGGATCAATAATGCCCGGCTGATCAGTTGGGGAGTTGAGTCTTCTGTGAGAGCTTATTTCTTTGATACTGAAGAATCTGCAGAGTCATTTGCTAAAACAGTATCAGCGTTTAAAATCGCTCAGCAGTTCCAACTGGTTCTGGATGAAGATAGCCTGATAGATTACGACAATCATAAAATTGTCATGCCTGTAAATCATGCGAAACAATTACAGATCAATTCGGAGAAAGCCATTCTCCTTGAAGGAGATCGAAAACAGCACCAACGCATAGAGCGGATCATGAAAGCTCTGAATGCAGAATAGACAGACTGGTGCCATGCAACTCGGAGTACCGCCCTGAATTCACTGGCGCGACGAAGTCGGGCGGTACTCTTTTTTAGCTGACATTATTCATTTTCTGTAACTGGTACCAGCATGTTAGCGTCGCGTGCAATCACCCATTTGCCATTCTCTTTGTGCAGAATGGACAGTGTGTGGCCGACCCGCTTGACGGGATGTCCGCTTGGGGGAGTCACTTTGACAGCCATCTCAGTCCACATGTAGGCCCAGTCGCCCAGGACTTTGATCTCCTGAATTTCGCTGACACCTTCAATCTCCGGTACCGGCTGTTCGGGGTGGGGCTGCGCCGCTTCTTTGTAGGGCGCTTTCCCGACCATAGGAGGTTCACCCGGGACAAGGAATACGACATCCTCGGCCATCAGTTCCAGTACCTTCTCGGTGTCGCCTGCTTTTGTTGCTTCCAGCCAGGTGCTGACCAGATCACGAATTTCCTGTTCATCGCTTTGCATCACTTCACCATCCTTTCACATGTCGATCCTGTTGTTCATTCCTTATTGATCAGGGAAACTCAAAATAGCCGGGTTTAAATTGCTGCATCCACCATTGCAGGGGAGTTAACTCATCGTCCAGATCTTCTGAGTCATTAATAATCTGTCTGATTTTATGCAGGTCGAGCGGTTTACCGGTTTCCAGGTTATATTCATCTTCCATGGCCAGTGCTTCGGGGAACCAGCGGATCTCTTCCAGCCACGGGAGTTGCCAGGCATCCATTTTTTTACGATCGCGAAACTGGGCAGCCCAGCCAAAGGCCAGTAACAGCCAGAAGAAAAACGAAAACATCGCAATTATCACTGCGAAGAAATAGGCAAACACCAGGAATGCCCCCAGGAGTGAGAACAGCCCCCATAATTCCCAGCGGCGTTTGCGACGCTGCCGTTCCCGGTCTTCGACATACTGCTCTCGGCATTCGTTGCAGAGCAGCAATGGAAACCAGACTTCTTTCCAGAATTCTTCCGCAGCAGAAGCGACGAGGGCGATGTCACCGGTGATTGTCGGGCGAATCCCCCCATCGTTCTTCATATAGCGTTCGATGAGAATATTCAGTTTGACGGGAATCAGAATATCGGCCTCTCTGCTTTCACAATGATGGCAGAGACCGTCAAACGGAGGCTCTTCTTTTCGGAGCGTCACCAGTATCTTCTGCAGCGGTCGCAAGAGTGGGTAATTGTCCCCCGCTGTCTGCTGCAGGGTAATTGTATCAGGAATCCTGACTGTCTGCTGGCAGGCCTCACAACGCTTGTCAGTGCCAGCTTCATGCAGCGCGACACGAGCCCGCTTGCCACAGTCACATTCAATATAATACTTCTCAGACATCGAAACGGGCTCCCGCCTGCAGTCGGTCAGTCATTGATAGTCTAATGTCTATTATAGCGGGTTCTCAGCAGTCGCTACCTGTCACCTGCCTGTGGTTTCCCTTTCGTGACGGACAGCAGGAATTTGCGAAGTTCTGTGGACGGAACCGCGAACCCGGCTGCTTCGATATCTCCTTTCAAGATCACCAGGCCGATTACCTGACCCCGGTCATCAAACACCGGACCACCACTGTTGCCTGGATTCACTGCGGCAGAAATCTGAATCAGCGGCTGATCGCGGAGCATCCGCTTCGGATTGCTGATGACGCCCGTGGTCAGTGTCTGCGAGAGGATGGTCTCTCCCAGTCCCGGATTCCCAATCACAGTCAGCTGTTCGCCCGAATCATAGGACGTACGGGAGCTCAAAATGACTGTCGGCAGATCAACTTTTTCCTTCAGCTTGAGTAGCGCCAGGTCCTGATCTTCATCCCACAGAAGGATTGTCGCTTCCACTGATTTAACGGGGCCTTTTCCAGCCTGATACTCGACTATCAGCTTCTCATCCTCGGGGGCGGCATGGGCACAGGTCAGGATATAGCCTTCACTTCCCACGACAAAGCCGGTGCCCGAACCGGTTTCAGACTTGATCAGCACCACAGTCGGATTAAATCGCTCAGCGATCTGCCGCGGCGTCTGTTTATTCGGTTTAGGATCCAGTTTCAGTGCCTGCAGTTCTGACTGCTTGACCGTGGGGACCGGCCGCGGTTTTTCCTGCGCGAGATTGATCTTACGTCCGACCTGTTTCTGTTCGGCAGGTGTCAGCTTGAGAGGCACTGGTCGCAGGTAATTACCCTGGAGTGGGTTGTGACAGAGGAAGATCAGCGACTTCCCATCGGGAGAGAAAGTCAGGTCTGCGACCTTCACATCGCCTAATCCCTGATTCAGCAGCAAGAGTTTGTCCTCGATGACCTCACCGGTTTCGCGGTTATAAAACACAGCCGAATTCCCGCCGGGGACCGCGACCAGATCCAGGGTCGGATGGAAGGCCAGTTGCGTACAGACGGCTCGCTCTTTGGTTTCGTAAGCCACCGGATTCTGTTTGAGCTGCTTCGCGTTCCAGCCGGCCAGGTTTCGCGATAACGAGGGGAAACCGCCGTTCGAAAGATACGTAATTCGCTTCCCGTCGGCGGAAAGACGGATTCCGTTCCCGTTACCGCCGGCATTGTCGATGTACTGATAGATCGACGGCACCCCGCGGCGGAGCTTGAAGCTGATCAGAAAGTCCAGATTGCCATACTGGGGCACTTCCAGCAGTCGCCAGCCGGGGTTGATGTGAAACTTGGTCCCGTTGCGGTAAATGTCGCGATAGCCGGTATAGAGCATCTTGCCGGATGCGTCGACACAGACCCATGTTCCCAGCAGTTCATCAGGAGCGACTACTCGGGAAGTGCTCTCGTTAACCACCAGAACCCGATAGCGGGGAACCTCAATGCCTGTTTTGATCGCGATATAACTGATGTTATATTTCGGATGCACCGCCAGGTCCGTGATTTCGAGCACACGTACTCCCGCCCGATCCAGGGGGATACTCTTTTTGATCCGGCCTCCCCGCTGATCGATCACATCCAGCTGAAATCGGCCCTGGTCCAACGCCAGAAATGTATCATCGCGTTCGGCAATAAATTCATAGCGTTCGGGCAGGTCAAAGGTTTTCACATCTTTGACACCATCGCCGGTCATTCTGTGGACTTTCTTTCCCTGCGGAACGAGAAACGACTGATAGTCCGGGGCCGGAATCAGCCTGGCCGGTTCCGGATCGAGGTCAAACCGGGGGAAGTCTTTCAGTTTATCAAGCCCGCCCAGCATTTCGATCAGATCACGAGAGACAACTTCGACTTCCACCCGCGCAAAGGTGACCTTATCTCCCTGAGTAACCTTGAATTTGAGTTCGTGCTTGCCCACCTGTCTGGAACCGGGTTTCCAGGTAACCTCGTTCTCGGGATTCAGCTTCACGCCGGTTGGTGCGTTCAACAGTTCATATTTGGTCTCGGGTTGTTCCGGAAGCGTGTGAGTGAAAGACTCGCCCTCAGCGAGAAACGCCGGGAACTTCAGTGGATTCGGGACTGACTGCTTTGTGGGAGTATCAGATTTACCGGAACCCGGATTGCCGGCACTCGGAGCTTCGGTAACCAGTCGTGGTGCGAGAGCATCATCGGGAATGTCAAAGGCCGGAGTTGTGGCCACCAGCAGTTGATTTTTACCCATATCCAGGGCAAAGAGGTGTGTCAGTTCATTTTCGGTAAAAGCAATCGGATGATCCAGCAGGTAGCCGCTAATCCGGTTGTGGCGATGATAAACGTGGCTGAACTCCTGCAGGGGAAATTCAGCTTTTCGATCTTCCACCTCTTCAATGACGGCAGACAGCGCATAGACCTTCACCTCGTGGGGAGTCAACGCATACAGTAACTTACGGTTCCGGTCTGCGATGACCAGGTTGTCCAGTTTGCTTCTGACACTGACGAGAGGAACGCCTCCGAAGATAACATTATTTCCAATCCAGAATGAACCAGGATAGACCTGGTAGACGTAGGGAGTTTGAGATTTCGCTCCTCCCTTATAAATCGGCTGAGCAGGACGGTCGGAAACAAAATCCTCCCAGGCAAAGGCAGAGATCCCTCCGGACGGGCTGAGATTAAACGAACCCTGCGTAATGACATACTTGCCATCGAAGCTGCAGGTTGCCAGCGCCGCCTTCATCAGGTGGCGGTCTTTGTCGGTTTTGAGATCGAGATGATAAACATGACAGTCGCTGTAAGAAGCCTTGGGACCTTCTCCATGACAGGTAACCAGGATTTCATTCTGGAAGTGTCGACCCTGGGGCGCACTCAGGTAAACGATGTGTGGCTTTTCGACATCCAGTTGGTTCGTCTTTGCCCATTGGTCTTTGCTGGAGAAGACGCTGACCGTTCCCTTTCCGTCATTAGCCACCATCAGTAACGGACCCCGACTGAGGACCGAACGCGGTGAAGGCGTACTCAGGATCTTGATGGGGAGCAATGTCTGCGCATCCCAGATTGAAACCTGATTGGCTCCCTGGTGAGAGCAGATCAGGAATTTGTTATCCTCAGAGACCGTAAACGAAGTCACCGGCTCCGGTGTCGCCAGGCGTCCAAATCTGATCACCGGCCTGTCAAAGTTCTGCGTCGCAGGTTGTGGCTCAACAGGGGCAGGGTTCTGTGGAGCTTCTGCGAGTTCGGTTTTACCAGGCTGGGGCGTCAACTCCCGCACCACTCGAAAACCACGATCACAGCGGGTTTCATTGGCCCAGTCGCCGAGGCGGCGGGCCACGCGGCAGTCCATGGGCAGGTAATCAAACGCACCACCCCGCAGCACTCGTTTTTTGCCTGTGGCAGGAATCTGATCCGGGGGAAGCTGGTAGCTGTTATCCAGGTAGACGTCGCTGCACCATTCGCTCACATTGCCTTGCATGTCATATAGACCGAACGGGTTGGCTTTGAATGAACCGACGGGGGTAGTAAACGGAATTCCGTCATCCCATTTCCCGCAACGGCTTTTATGAAAAGACTTATCACTCAACAGTCTGGCCAGGGACTGGTCGGAAGCGTTTTCATTCCCCACCATTGACTCCTGTTGGTCGCCCCAGGCAAAAGCGGCTTTCGTACCGGCCCGGCCACAATATTCCCATTCCGCTTCGGTTGGCAGGCGGAAGCGGTATTGTCCATCCTGTTCGGTCAGCCAGTCGCAAAACGCGACGGCATCGTTCCAGGAAATATTGACCGCAGGGGAATTACTCTTCTGTGGAAAACCGGGATCTTTCCAGAAGAAGCGCGGATTCCAGTTCACAATTGCTTTCTGCTCTTTGACATAGCCTCCGCCTCCCTTTTCGCTCTTTTCGGCGTCGGTCTTGTATTTCGTTTTCGCTACAAAGTAGGAGAACTGCTGGTGGGTCACTTCGTACTTACCGATGTAAAAACCCTGTTTGATTTCGACTTCATGTTGTGGACGTTCCATGGGCCAGGAACCCGGCTCTGATTCCAGGCTCCCCATCAGAAACTTGCCCGGCTGAATATAAACCAGATCGCCTGCCCGGGGATCGCGGATCGTCGCGGCGGCCGGTTTCTCTTTTGTGTTGTCTGACGGCTTTTGATCTGCAGGCATCGGTTCAGCCTGCACAACGGGAGCAGGCCTGGGTTCGCCTGAGATCTCCTGCACGACCCGGAAGCCGATGTTCTGTCCTTTCCAGTCAGGCAGATTCCCGCGCCGGAGTGCCGCCCGGGCGTGGATCCCTTTGCCTTTGGTCCACGAACCACCTCTTAAGACACGGGTTTTCGCGGCAGGAGTCCGTGTTGAGACCAGGGGATCGACGGTTACCTTTCCCGCCCGTTGTTGGTAAAGCTGGGGCACAAACCAGTCTGCGCACCATTCAAAGACATTTCCGTGCATGTCATGCAGACCGAAGGCATTGGGGGGATAGGATCCAACTTCTGTCGTACGCCCCAACGCCGGTCCCTTCGTATTGGTTCCGTAAGGAACTCCTCCATGCGTGTTAGCGGACTGACCGTTATCGAAAATGCCATAATGAAACGCACTGGTCGTACCGGCCCGACAGGCGTATTCCCACTCTGCTTCCGTCGGCAGGCGATAGGTCTTGCCTTCGCGGTCAGACAGCTTTCGGCAGAATCTCTGTGCATCTTCCCAGTTCGTGAATTCGACCGGGAAACGATCTGTCTTTTTTCCGACGACTTTGTCTTTCCCTTTCCCGCTGGCACTGAACCCGCTCGGGTTCTCACCCATGATGGTCTGGTACTCGGCCTGAGTGACTTCATAAGTACCCAGGTAAAACGGTCTGGTTAATGTGACTCGATGCGGCGTTTCAAATTCCTGACGCTCTGCTTCCGTGGTGGGGGAGCCCATCGTGAATTCGCCCGGGGGAATCAATGTCAGCTGCATGCCAATACTGTTGATGATCTGTGGCTCTCGATTCAGCGAGGCTGCCCAGTCGGATTGTCCCTGTTTTGCCGTCGATTCATTGAAGGGGGCATTGAGTGGCGTAGCCTGACGACGTTCAGTGCTGGCAGCAGCGGTCGACGCAGGAGCGGGCGACGGTGGCTCCATTTTTTCAGGCTCCAGTCGTTTGACTGGCATGTTTTCAGGGGGCCTGGATGTTGTTGGCTCTGCTGGGGCAACAGGAGTCGACTGTTCTGTTTGCGGTATCAGGGGATCTGTTTGCGCCTGAGTCGTCTCGGACGCTTCCGTGGAAGTCTCTGCAACTGGCGAACTGGGAGGCTGAGGATCGGAACAGCCAGCACTGCCCGCGAAAAGAATCAGTGTGACGAGAAGCCCGAATCCATATCGGGGTACGTTGAAGCAAAGACGATAGCCTGCAGGGAACGCCATCTAAAACACCTCCTGATTCTTCGAGTCGCAGAGAAGAGAGGTTGCATTTGAATATGAACCGGCGCAATGGAATTCTGCACCGGCTAAGAGTCGATTGACTTCGCTCCATCGTAGATCAGGCGTGGTCAGAAATCCAGTAGGAATTCAACGGGGAGGGAATTGTTTGTGAATTCGAGACTCAGGTGGAAACAGTCCACACATGAGTGCAATCCGGCTCGTGTTCCACCGGTCGAAAGCCAAGTGCCTGGTAGAAGGCACTCGCTGCAGAAGAATTTGTGCGTAACCGCAATTGCTGAAACACACCGGGACAACGTTGTTGAATCGCTTCCACGAGCAGCCGACCGACACCTCGACGTCGTACCTCGGAAGTGACATACAACCGTCGTACGCGTCCGACATCTTTCTGGACGCAGTAAGGATCCCGATTCAGACCGCAGACACCGACGATGCGATCTTCCAAGACCGCGATCAGCACACATTCACCTTCCCGGTCAAAACGATTGGTACCTGTCCGCCATTCCTGCTGCAGTCGATCCAGCATGCGATAGCCCTGGCTGCGGGCTTCCTCTGCCAGCAGATCCAGTTGATCGGGGTGGAGCAGTGGTTGCAGTTGGGGTTTCATCGGGCCCTTTTTCCGTGATTGCATTCAAAGCCTGAAAATTCTAAAAGAGATTCTCACTGCGTCAGTTCCTGAAACAGCGAGCCCGACTGCAGTGGTTGAATTTTCAGTGGCGGTAATGTAATCGTTTCCGGCATCTCTTTCAGGGTATCTGCGGGTTTTGCGGCACTCATAAAATCTGTCAGATAACCTAAAAACTGAGGATCGACACCCACCGCATGCTGACAGGCGATGTGAGTCCCTCCCTGAACGGTGATCAATTTACCACGGGGAAATGCAGGTAGAAGTTGGGTAGCATTCTCATAAGGAGTCATCAGATCGAGTGTGCCATGAATCATCAGAACCGGAGTCTGAGACGTTTTCAATTCGCGAAACGCATCACTAACCTCAGGAGTAGGCGTACTCTTTCGCGTGGCAGTATAGAGCCAGTTGACATCGCCCAGCCATCGCCGGGCCGGCCCCTGTTCCAGTTCTCTCAGGCGTTGATCCGAGATTCCCAGGCTGTGATCGATCAGCGCCAGCAGCAGGTCGGGCCGGTTCACTTCCGGGCGGTCATCAATGATCTTTGCCGCCAGATACTGGTAGTCTTCCCGGTACAGTTCCAGCACCAGGTGTGGCCACAGTTCCCGCATCCGTCGCGAATAAAGGGGGGCGTCCAAGATCGGGCGGGTCAGGTAAAATCTCACATCATCCGCGCCGATTACAATCTCGGTAGAGCCACCCCGACGTGGATGTTGGCCGGTGACGCGCACCGGCTGTTTTTCCATTCGAGTCAACACTGCTTTGAGCGCGCCGAGCAGGCCTTCCGGGGGGAGTTCGATGGTGCCCGACTCTTTCACTTCCGCTTCGATACGCTCGAAGACTTTCCAGATTTCTGTGGGATTGTCATAAGTGTGACTCAGTGGCTCCACGCCTGAGAGCACCATGCGGTCCACGCGCTCCGGATAGCGTTGCAGATAACCCAGCGCCCACTGTGACCCGAAACTGCTGCCACGCAGACAGATCGTGGAGTAACCATGCACGCGACGAATCTGTTCCACATCATCGATCAGATGCAGGATGTCGTAGCCCTTCAGGTCAAACTGCAGACGTGCGCATTCCTGAATCGCCAACTGCAACCCCTCCGCCACTCGCTTTCCTTCATCCTGATAGACCATGGGCTTCAGACGTGCCCCCGGTTGCACTACCCAGGCTCGCGGCAGTCCCTGGATACCTGGAGCCTTTCTGTTGCCTCTCTGGTTCACAATTATGACATCGTGTTGCGCATTGAATGCCAGCAGCTCTCTATATTTACTGTAATTCTTCCGGCGTAAGCCGTTACGGATATCGCTGCTGTTAATCGCGTCACCGGGGCCTCCGGGCAGATAAAAGACAGGAGCTTTCCCCGAGGGCTGGCGTGCGGGGAAACGAAAATAATGGATAGTAATCTTCCGGCTGTCGGATTGATTCCGGTTTTCGGGAACCACTAGTAGCGACTCTTCACCTGCCAGTTGATTATCAAATTCGCAAGTCTGGGTGAGACGCGTTCCGACGGCCGGCGATGTATTCTCATGATTTGTACGCTGTGCAGGCAGACTGGAACACAGGCTGAAAGTGAGTATGACTTGTAGAAAATATGAATGAACTTGACGCATATAATTCAGATTCCTGAGTTGGCAAAGAAACAGAGTATTCCATCGTAACCTTTTCGTAGACCCGGTTCCAGAAGGAGTTTATCACTGTCAGCGTTTGTTCTTGGTGAGAACTCTGTTAGAATTGCTAACTCCAACATGTGCGCTCATGACATTGTATAGTGTAGCAGTAAGCTGGCTTTCTACTTACTGCTCTCATCAAAATACTGGAGTGTACTTTATGCCCTGGGCATCCGAATCAGATTTTGTTAAACGCTTTCTCAGCACTACCCTCCTGGGAGGCTTCCTGTTGCTTTTATCCAGTCCTGCTGTAATTCATGCTCAGGACTTCTCCATCCCTGAGACAATTTCTCCCGAAGCACAAACAGCACTCGCCGGTTTCAGTCGCGCTGCCGCCACAGCACCCTTGCCAGCAGCCGACGATCTGGAGGGCTGGAAGGCCGTGCAACAGAAAATCGAACAGAAACGGGCTGCGGCGAATGCAGAGGTGGTGAAGAAATATCAGCCGGAAATTACGCCACGCAAGCTGGGAGGAGTGCCGGTACTGGACATCAAACCGAAAGGCTGGCAGGAAAGCGGGAAAGTACTTGTCTACACGCATGGCGGCGCCTACACAATGTACAGCGCCCGTTCCCGGTTAATGAGTGCCGTCCCCATGGCGGGTGAAACCGGGTTTCGTGTGATCTCCGTGGACTACACGCTGGCCCCGATAGGGAAATGGCAGGAAGTCACCGATCAGGTTGTGACTGTCATTCAGACGCTGATCAAGGAAGGACACTCGCTCAAAGAGATCGCCATCTACGGGGAATCTGCAGGGGGCGGACTGGCTGCGGGAACGGTTCTTAAGCTGCGGGACAAAGGGCTGGGTATGCCGGCTGCGGTGGTGCTCTGGTCTCCCTGGGCGGATATCACTGAAACTGGAGACACTTACACGACACTCCAGCAGGCGGATCCGTTGTTGTATTATCCGAAAAACCTCAAACATTGTGCCGATGCCTATGCGGATCCCGCCGATCAGAAGCACCCCTATGTCTCACCCGTCTATGGCGATTATTCCAAAGGCTTTCCGCCGACGTTGATCCAGGCGGGAACCAAGGAAATCTTTATGAGCAACGCGATCCGTCAGTACCAGGCCATCGACAAGGCCGGCATTCCCGTCAAGCTCGACCTCTACGAAGGTATGTGGCACATCTTCCAGGTCTTCAATTACGAACTGCCGGAATCAAAGCTGGCTCGCAGCAAAGTCAAAGCGTTTCTGCAACAGCATGTCGGGAAGTAGGGCATCAAAAGACGCAGGCTCTGTTACTTTAGACAATTTCAAAATAGGCCAGGCTGACCAGGAGTAGCAGGGCGATGCAGATAATCCAGACGGGAATAAATGACATCGGTCCGAGCCCGGGGATTCTGATATAACCGCCCGCTTCGGGATTGAGTATCGGGTCCTGGACTTCGTCGTTGGTAACACGCATGATGAGATCGATCAGCATGGTGGACGCGATCGCCACAGCCAGTATCATTATCCGACTGTCACTGAATTTGAGTGTGATAAACAGTCCCGCAAGTCCGCCAATGACGCAGAACAGGGCATTGAAGTTAAAAGGCAACATGGATTATGAGTTTCCTGGAGCAGTCTCACTGCGTCCTTTGAATGAAGTCTGGTTCTACCGGGCTGAACGCCAGTCGGCGAAAGTATCAAGATATGACCAGCGGAACTGCTTCTGCTTGCGGTAACGCATATCCCGATGGGACAGTTGTTCTTTGACGAAAGCCTCGACATTCTCAGGGTCGAGAAACGGGTCCCGCGTCTGTCGCTGGAGCGCTGTTAAGGCGTCAATCAGACGTTGCTTCGTTTCAGCATAGTCGGGATCGTCGGCCAGATTGGTCCATTCGTACGGATCCTGCTGCAGGTCATACAGTTCGTAGCGAGGTGGCGTCGACCAGCGTGCAAAAGCCGCTTTCGTACGGGGTGAAATCGTTTTCTGGTCGGCGGCAGTCGCCCCGGAGATGACAAAGTGGGGATGCGATTCATCCAGATAACTGTCTGCGATCAGGTTTTCGGTGCCGGGACGCGGATTGGAGATCAGCTTATAACGTGCATCCCTCAGCGAATGCTGGATATAGCAGTTCCGTGGAAAGGAACCTGTGGTAAAGCCAAAGATATACTCCCGCCAGTCTTTCGCAGGACCAGCAGTCAACAGAGGTTTCAGGTTCCGACCGGTCAGGTCCTGGGGAATCGACATGTCAGCAGCCGCCAGGGCGGTCGGTAACAGATCCACCGTGGAAGCCAACTCGGTGCGAACCAGTCCCGGCTCTGCGACACCCGGCCAGCGAATAATCAGTGGAACACGCAGGCCCCCTTCATACACGCTCCCTTTGCCCCGGGGGAACTGAGCACCATGATCGCCGATGTAAATGACGAGCGTATTCTCAGCCCCTCCCGTCTGCTTCAATTTTTCCAGCAGCAGTCCCACGCCGATGTCGAGTCGCGCCAGGCAATTGTAATAATTGGCGACCTGTTCGCGCAGCCGCGGCGTATCGATGCCCACCCACGGCATCGGCTTGACATTATCTGCGGAGAGCGGCTGGGCCGGTCTGCCATTCGCCTGTTTCAGGAAGGGGAGATGCGCGTCGGGAAAGTTCACCGATAAAAACCAGGGTTGTTTCTGTGCCTGTTTAAAGAATTCCCCCGCTTTGTCTGCATAAGCTGTTACCGGCTGACGACGATTGAAATTCGCGCCGGGAATCGCACGATAATCAAAGGGAAAAGCGGATTCCGGATTCACGTGCAGCTTGCCAATCAGTCCCGTGAAATATCCCTGCTGTTTGAGCAGCGTCACAAAATTAGGTGTCTCTTTGTGATACATCGCGAATTTGTGGGTCGCCAGGCCAATCTGTCCATTCTGGTGCGGATACTTTCCGGTCAGGAAACAGGCCCGCGACGGCGAACAGACGGAGTAGGGGACGAACGCATTCTCGAACCGCACCCCTTCCGCGGCCAGTTGATCCAGATGCGTCGTCTGTGCATACGGATCGCCATAGCAGCCCAGTTCAGGGCCGTTGTCTTCTGAAACGATCAACAGAATATTCGGCGGGGCTGCACAAACGGCGGGGCTCTCTATCAGACAGCAGATAAACGGCAGACACCAGACAAACCAGTTCATTCTTTTCTTCTTCTGCTGCTGCATTCGCTGTGCTCCTCTTCGAATTATCCTGGGTAATAGCAGTCAGTCCGACTGCAGACGCTGGTTGGCAAATCCGGTAATCAGGTGAACCACGTCCTGACAGTCCTTCTCCTGAAGTTCACGCCGATGCAGCTTGAATAGCAGGGTGATCAGCGGATTCAGTATCCTGATCTTACGTACTGTAATCGCATGCGCCTCCCGGGGCCAGTGAATTCTTGGATCCCTGCGGTAGCTCACGGAACCATCACTGTCATCGTAGACCATCAACTGGAGTTCCCAGTGACTCAAGTCCGGACTGGTGAGCCAGATGTCATGCACATGCTCCGGCACAGGCTCCCCTTCCCAGGTAACGAGTTGACCTGGGTGATCGCAAAGATAAACGCGCCGCTGATCAAGAGAACGCAGGCAGTCTGCCAGTTCTGAGCGGAACACACCCACATCGGTATCGCCGTGGGGGCGAGTCTCTGTTCCCAGCAGCCAGTCCAGCGAACGACCGCCACAGAGAACCCAGCCTGTAAACTCTCCCAGCGAATTCTGAATCTCATTGAGAGGGAGCGATAACCAGCGATCAGTCGGCGGAGTCATGGCTTCTGTTCTGTGTAATAGAAAATTAAGAAGAAATTGTTTTGCAAGCATGAAGCGCCTGCGACACACATTGCGATCCTGGTTCTTACATTAAATCAGAACAGGAGTTAACTGGAAATGCTGTTGAGAAAATGAAGGAAGAATCGCAGTCTGCAGGCGGCTTGAAATTCCTTGTCTGAAGCTGAGATTGCATAAATCTGCAGACAGGGACTTGACGACACTACAAATGTAGTGTAATGTCGGCGAATGTAGAACAGGGGGATTCACATGGCGAAAAAAACAAAATCTGATCCGCCAGCGCAGGCGATGACTGATGTTGAATGGGTCATCATGAATGTTGTCTGGGAACAGGAGCCTTGTGCAGCGGGGACCGTACAGGAAGCGCTAGCAGATTCGCACGGCTGGGCCTACAGTACGGTCAAAACCACGATGGACCGGATGGTGACCAAGGGGCTGTTGACCCGCAAAGCAATCCGCAATCTGAATCTCTTCAGCTCAGCGATCAGCCCCGATAAAGCAAAACGGGGGGAACTGAAACGCCTCTTGCGCCGCGCCTTCAATGGTGCTTTATCACCGATGTTGCAGTTCATTGTTGAAGAAGAGGAACTCTCACCCGATGAAATTCAGCAACTGCGCGAGTTTATTAAGCAGGCAGGGAAAAAAACGAAGTAAGTAACTTATTCTAATGGGGAGGGCGGAGCATGGCTGTCTCAGGGAACGGAGTAATCGAACTTCTCAATCAGTCGGGCGAAATGTTCTGGGATTTCAGCAGGAGCATGTTCCTCCAGGCCAGTCTGCTGGTACTCGTGATTCTGCTCCTCGACCTGTTTCTCCGGTATCATGCCCGCGCTGTGACCCGCTACTGGCTCTGGGCGCTGGTTCTGCTCAAACTGATCCTGCCGGTCAGTCTCTATTCTCCTCTCAGTGTCGCCAGCTGGTTAGCTGACTGGATTCCCACGGAAGCCGTCGCGCAGAACATCGAATCTGGGCCGACGACGACCCTTGCAGCCAATACGCCAGACGGCATACAGACAAGAATAGATCCCCTTGAGCAATCATTTCTGACAGAGCCATTCCAGCAACCTCATCCACAGTCGACCCAACTGCCTCCAACAGGTCCCCCCTCTGACTCAAAGTTGGCTGTGCCTGATTCGGAAGTTGAGTCGCCCGCAGAACCAGCAGCTCTGCCTGCCCTGCGAGCGTCTGCGATCCTGATGTTAATCTGGTTGTCTGCGGTAACGATGCTCTCTGTCTGTGTGCTCAGGCGTACGGGACGCGTTAGAAAACTTACTATCCAGGCTGAACTCGCTACTACAGAACTGGTGTCCCAGTTGAATGAGTGTGTCTTACTGCTGGGGATGAAACCAGATTCAGTGAAGTTAAAAGTATCAGAGGAAACTGGAAGTCCGGCGATCTGCGGATTCTGGCGCGCGACGATCATCCTTCCACGACATCTGCTCGAAAAGCTCAATCCGGAACAGTATCGCCAGATCTTTATCCACGAGTTGGCTCATTGGAAACGCTTTGACTTACAGGTCAACTGTCTGCAGACTCTGCTGCTGATCCTGTATTTTTATCATCCCCTGGTTTGGCTGACGCACGTAATGCTCAAGCGTCTGCGGGAGCAGGCCGTGGATGAAACAGTGCTTGTGACCCTGGATGAGCAACCGTCACACTATTCCGCAACCCTACTCGACATTGCTGCTCTGACGCCTGCTGTCGAGAGCCCGCGTTTGCAACTGCTGGGAATTCTCGAATCCCGTAAATCGCTGACGCAGCGGATCCGACGCATGATCGCCCGACCCATCCCACGGTCCGCCCGGCTGGGGCTGGTCAGTTTACTGCTGATACTATTTGCCGGGGCGCTCCTCCTGCCGATGTCTCGACTGAAAGAAACACACGCAGCAGTCGACAGGCAAGAGAGTGCGGATCAAGAATCCGAGCAGCAGCTGTCCGATAAAGCTCAATCTCTTAATCAGAGTCCCCCGGCCAGAGAGACAAAACCACGAGAGGAGAAATCCTCATCCCAGTACGTGTTAAGTGGACGAGTGACCGATCAAGCCGGGGCGCCGGTCACCGATGCTCAAGTTCTTCTGATACCCAATTCTGGCGGACATGTGTTAAGAACGAGCACAGACAAAGAGGGAAACTATCACTTTTCCGAAATCACAAAACCTGGACCACACCGCATCATGATTTTGTCGCAGCGCTGGGTGGGGCTAGAGCGTCTCTCGGATCGTCCCCGGGTCGACCTGGCGGCAGATCAACGGCAGGTGAAAAATATCACACTCGAACGTGCCTGTCAGTTACGCATCCAAACCATCGATGAACGAGGCAAACCTGTTCCCGGGGCCATCGTATACCGTAAATTGATGACCGATACGCGAGGGTTCACTCCTCGGGCTGTCACAACCGATCAGTCGGGAGAGGTGACACTCGGCCTGAAGCCTTCCCAACATAAATATCTGATTGGAATCGCTTCACCCGACTACGCTTTAGAGAAACTGACGCTTCAAGTAAACGATCCGGATCAAATCGTCACACGGAAGATTGTGCTCAGGGAGGGAGTAGAAGTTGACGGCAAAATAGTCTATGCGGACGGGAAAATTCCGGTCGGATTAGAAATCAATGCGCTGCCCCAGTGGTGGGAATTCAGCGGACATCCCCCCGGTTATCGAATCAGTGAGGCGGGAAGATTCACATTCCCCCATATCGTAGCCGGCGTTTATAACGTAATAGTCGCGGTTCCCGGAGTGGGGGGGAAACCTGTCCTCACTGGTACTTATCTGCTCAATCGGGAACAGCCACTTGATCTGAAACTGAATCTCCCTTCTCCCGCTTCGATGGTCACACTCTCAGGAAAGATCAGCTATACCGGCGATCTGAAAAAGGCTTCCAGGCCCTTCCTGCTCATTGCATATTCCACTGATGGGTACAACGAAGCGTATGCCGAGATCCAACCTGGCCAGACAGAGTTTAAGTTCGATCCCATTCAGCGAGGAAAATATGAACTCAGTCTCCATTCAACAGAGATTCAATTGAAAGGCGACTACACGGTATTTGCCCCCGCCAATGATCTTCAACTGAATGTCGTCGTGACCGGCAAACCGCAGATCAGTGGTACGGTTCTGGCCGACGATACAAATCAGCCGATCAGCAAATTCCGGGTACGGGCCATTAAACTGAAGACGCTTCGCGGTGCGCATTATGGGCAGGAACCGCGCTGGCAGGATGTGGATCAGAGCAGCGGGGAATTTAAAGTCGCAGTCAACGGTCCGGGTATCTACCAGATCGAAGTCGCTGCAGACGGCTATGCCCGTGCGCTCAGTAAAGCTGTGAATACCGATCAAATTCAGGGAAAGCTGATTCAGATCAAACTAACCAGGGGAGTTACGCTGGCCGGTACTGTTGTCAATGCCCAGGGACAGCCCGTCGATGGGGCGACCGTGATTCCGCTGTCTCTGTCCCGGGGCGTCATGTCGAACTCGCTGGATCAATTCACAACCGACAGTGATGCAGTCAAGACCATGGACGGGAAGTTTTCGATCCCGCATCTGGCTCCGGGAATGGAATCGCTGAAAGTGACTCATCCGGACTACGACTTTGCGATTGTGAAAGACATCGATCTGGCAGCCAGTCCGCTCCCAAAGGTAGAAGTCACTCTCACAGAAGGCGGAACCGTGCAGGGACTCGTCACAGACGAAAACGGCAAACCGCAACCGAATGTCACGCTCTTCTTCCATGACCGATATGGCTATAACGGTGATGCCGCCCGCAAAGCCGGGCTACTGGCCACCGTGATTACTGATGAAAAAGGCCGCTATTCGGTTTCTCATCTCCCCAATCAGATCTGTTATGTCGTTAGGAAATATGAATGGGACTCTCTGGGCGTCGTGCGTCAGGCCGTTCTGCCTCAAAATGGCAAAACCAGCACACTCAACCTGGGGGGACGCCCCGAATTGACGGGCCGACTGATAGTCAACGGAAAACCTTTAGCGAATACACGCATCCTCCTGGCTGGTGAGAATCCGAATTTTGGCATCTTTCGGGCCTATACCAACACCGACAGCGAAGGGATGTTTCACTTCTTCGGCGCGGGACCTGGCCAGCGAACTCTGTATTATGAAGTACCCAATGTGAACAACAGGTGGGTGCCGGTCAGATCGTTAGAATTAATCTCAGACGATCAGGATCTGGGGACTCTGCAGACGCAGGTTGGTCAACTGACAGTGAATTGTCAGCCAGAAACGCTGGATGACATGCGACTGGGGCTGTTTAATTATCATCCTGTGTGGACCACAAGCTTGAGGGCAGGTAATCTGGTGCCGCGGACCAGCAGCAGCGCGCCTTTTGTTTTCAATCAGGTCACAACGCGAGAATATGTCATTATCGCATCTCGTTCCGGGTACCCCTCTGTTTACCAGAAGGTGCATGTCACGACGGAGAATCTGAATAGTCAGCTCACGCTGCCCATTCCCGAGGGGACGGCGACAATTCATTTCAAGCTGGATCAGGAACTGATGCAGGCCAATGAACCGATGCGGCTCAAACTGTGGAGCAAAGACCAGCGGTTGCTGACAAATATCTACTCCTTTGAAGCAGGAGAATATGTCGCCAGGCACCTGCCTGCGGGAGACTACTATCTGACGCGGGTCGACATTCGCGAATCGAAAAAACTGTTGCAATTCACTCTCAAGGAAAATGAACAGAAAACCGTGACTCTGACTTCCGAACTATTCAAAAAATCAGAGTCAGATCTCGGGTTTCGAACCATCAATGTCTTTACGCAGGCAGGAGTCCCGTTACCCGGTTGTCAGATCCAACTGAAAAGTAGCTCAGGTACGATCTCTCGCCACATCCAACAGTTTGAACGCCAGAGTTTTGTGGGAGACCCGGGCACATATGACCTCACCGTTTCCTACCCGGGGTTTCAGACACTGCACGGGAAAGTGAAACTGATTCCCCCGGACAAATCCTGGATATACCCGGACAACCTGACCTTCAATCTGCGTCTGAAACCGGAAGCTGATTAGGACAAGGGGCCCGGATTACTCCAGGACCTCCGGCTCCACCAGTCGGGCCAGGTGGCACAGTGATTCCTGCCAGCCCAGGTAGCAGCCTGCGGTGGGAATCACTTCGGGAATTCCTTCCTGCAGAATCCGGATTTCGGTGCCGCAGGAGACCTGTTGGATATCGATGGTGTTTTTCATCTCACCGGGGAGTCCGGGATCGTCAAACTTCGTCGTGTAGCAGATTCTGGAATGGGGTTTCAGCTCAAGATAAGTGCCGCTAAAGCTGTGTCCGTTACCGGTAGTGAAATTGGTGAACGACATCCTGAAGGTGCCCCCTTCTTCCGGAGTCATTTCGTAAACTCTGGCAGTGAAACCGTTTGGTGGCAGCCAGCGGGCAAAGGCTTCCGGCTCCAGAAAAGCGCGGTACAGTTTCTCTGGTGTAGTACGCAGAACACGGTGCAGTTTGACAGAGTTGTCTGACATCTCAGGATCTCCCGGTTAGATTGTTGACTCAGACGGGACGCCCTCGCCCCGTTCTATCAGGTAGTCGAATGAGACGCAGACGTTTCGACATTGGCTGAGAAAAAAGTCAGAAAACGTTACTTGTCATCTCCCTGAACCTGTTTCAGGATCATGGTGAGCCGCTCAACGACTTCGGGGTGTTCCTTCCAGACATTCTTTGTCTCTGAGGGATCCTGTTTCAGATTGTAGAGTTGCCCCGTTGGTTCGCCCGGTTGGGGTTCGACTTCGCGGGCGCGGGTGAAGCCGCCGGAGCCCCGTTTGGGAACCATCTTCCACGGACCCTGGCGAACCGAAAAATGGCCCCACAGTGAATGGTGAATCGCGTAATCGCGTAGCGGCTGCTTAAGCTCTATACCCAGCAGGGCGGGCAGAATATTCACGCTGTCTTCTCCCTCACCGGCCGGCAGACTTTGATCCGTGATCGCAGCACACGTCGCCAGCAGGTCGGTCAGTTCCACCAGTTCGGCATTGGATGTCCCGGCAGGTGTCTGCCCGGGCCAGCGGACGATGAAGGGAACGCGGTGGCCGCCTTCCCAGATGTCAGCCTTCGTACCCCGGAGGTGGGCATTCCCCTGATGGCCACGATCTTTGACGTACTGTCCTCGATGATTGGGCTTATAGTATTTGAGGTCGTCGGTCTCCTGCGGTGTCCACCAGTGATAGAGACCGCCGTTATCCGACGTGAAAATGAACAGGGTGTTGTCCGCCTTACCGCTTCGCTGCAGGGCTTCCATGATTGCGCCGACAGTCGCATCCACCTCAAGCACAAAATCACCATATTCGCCCGCAGCACTTTTGCCTTTGAATTCGTCGTTGGGT
Source organism: Gimesia chilikensis (assembly GCF_008329715.1). Taxonomy (GTDB): domain Bacteria; phylum Planctomycetota; class Planctomycetia; order Planctomycetales; family Planctomycetaceae; genus Gimesia; species Gimesia chilikensis. Next base: position 190,285 of record NZ_VTSR01000004.1, read on the forward strand.
ACCAGTGGCAGGTGGGGGGCGGTCAGCGGGAAATACAGAAAGAAGGGCCGCTCGGGGGATTGTTTCGCCTGTCGCTCGATAAACTGCACCGCTTCACCGGTCAGGGTAGGCATCACACTGCGGATTGTGAAATCGGGTGAGCGCATGCCCTGGTCGACGGACAGAAATTCGGTCTGTATCCGTTCCGATGGAATCGTAGGCAGAATCACGGGGCGATCGTTTCTGATGAAACAGAAAGGCGACATATTCAGGGACGCCGAGATACCGAAGTAATAGTCGAAGCCGTTGGCCAGCGGTCCGCCGAGTATCGGCTGGGTGTAATCTACGTCATCTCCCACGCGGGGACGCTGACGGCGGTCAATGGGAACCGCAGGCACCGGCTGGCCGTTCTGGTCGGTCCACTGCATGCCCAGGTGCCACTTGCCGACACAGGCGGTGTCGTATCCCGCTTTTTTGAGCAGCGACGGGACCGTGGTCTGGTCCTGTTCGATGAGGGGCGGATCAAAGCCGTCCAGTACACGGTATTTCAACCGCGTCCGCCAGCAATAGCGGCCAGTCAGAATTCCGTACCGCGTTGGAGTACAGACGGCTGACGGTGTATGGGCGTCGGTGAATTTCATGCCTTCCGCAGCCAGCCGATCGATGTGCGGAGTCGTAATCTTCGATTCCGGGTTGTAACAGCTCACATCGCCATAACCGAGATCGTCCGCCAGAATATAGACAATGTTCGGCAGCTGATCCGCCTGAACCGTGGTCGGCAAAAACAGACTCAGGAGCAGCAGCGGCAGCAGAAACTGTATACGGAAGAAGTGCGATACGACGTTCATCAGGTGAGACCTTCACAAGTGGAAACCGGGAGTGAATGATCTCTTTACTATACGGGGCATGCCAGAGAGAACGCAACTGAGCTGAGAGTTCTTAAGTTGATTCCAGTTGCACAGGAATCAGTACCTCTTCCTCATCATACATGAACATCACACCGCCGGTCGCAAATTGAGGGACATCGGCGATCGTTGCCTGGCCCTCGGGGCTTTCCAGGATCTCCTGCATCGCGGTCGCAGATTCCGCATACAGGCTGACAATCAGATAGTAAGGGGGTGGATTGCCCGCTTCGGCTGACATGCATTTGCCGATCGTCCAGCCGGTGAGCCCTTTCATCTGTCTGGCCAGGGGGATGTGTACCTCGCGATAATAGCGATCGAATTCCGCAGGGTCTTCCGGGTGTCCATACATTACAGTCAGGCGATACATATTCGAATCCTAATGAAAGGTGAGAGAGAAATAAGACGTTTATCGGGGAGTCAAACGCAGTTCCCCGAACTGGCGGACCTGTGCGGTCAGCGCGACCTCGGTCGGCAGCCGTTCCATGGAACTGGCGCCATAAAATCCGTCAATGCCCGCGACTCGGTCAAAAATATACTGCGCATCTTCGGGCATCGCGATCGGGCCACCATGACAGAGCAGCAGCACGTCGTCGCGTTCGCTTTTGGCCGCGTCGACCATCGTGCGGATTGACTCGACCGAGTCATCCAGGGTCTTTCCCGTCGTGGCTCCTATCGAACCACCACTGGTCAGTCCCATATGTGCCACTACAATATCGGCCCCGGCGGCGGTCAACTCTTGAGCCTGTTCTGCATCGAAGGCATAAGGGGTGGTAAGCAGATCTAAATCGTGAGCCGCACGAATGCAGTCGATCTCCAGGTCAAAACCCATGCCGGTCTCTTCGAGATTGACCCGGAACTGACCATCAATCAGTCCCACGGTCGGAAAATTCTGAACGCCCGCAAACCCCATCGCCTGCAGTTCCCGAAGGAACAGGTCGCGCAGCAGAAAGGGATCAGTGCCACACACTCCCGCCAGCACCGGTGTGTCACTGACAACAGGCAGGACTTCCCGCCCCAGTTCCTTGACGATTTCATTCGCATTGCCATAAGGCATCAGTCCTGCCAGCGAACCGCGTCCGGCCATCCGATAGCGGCCCGAGTTGTAGATCACAATCAGGTCGATCCCGCCTGCTTCTTCGCACTTGGCGCTCAGACCCGTCCCCGCACCTCCGCCGATGATGGGCAGTCCCGCAGCTACTTTCTCCCGCAAGCGTTTCAGGATGGCTGTTCTGGATTCCGGCATGGATGACTTTCTCGTGTGGATCAAAATTATTGAAAGCGATTCCCGCTCACGCGTGCAAAAGCCGAGACCAGCGCCTTGGCAAACGCAGCGTCGTTGATGTGACAGTCGTGTCGCGTGACCCGTCGATCTGCGGTCTGCTGAACCTCTTGTTCCAGTGTTTCAAACAGACACCGGTCTACCTCGGGATCATAGAACGCTTCGCCTGTTTTATCCAGCATCGAAATTCCCTGTTCAGGAATCAGGATTTCGACAGGCGACGTAGAACGATTGATTTTTTCTGCGATCCAGCGGGCGAATTGCCGGTTCTCTTCCGCCGTCGTCCGCATCAGGGTGACCTGGGGATTGTGAATCAGAAACTGACGGTCGGCAAATGGGGCGGGGACGGTCTCGCGGGCACCAAAATTGACCATGTCGAGGGCGCCCAGGCTCAGCACATAGGGGAGCCCCCGTTCGAGGATCACCTCAAACCGACGTGGTCCGCCGCGCATGATGCCTCCTACGAGTTCGTCGGCGACTTCGGTGGTGGTGATATCGAGAACACCCTCGATCAATCCATCGGCCACGAGTTTCTCCATCGCCTGGCCTCCGGTGCCCGTCGCATGAAAGACCAGCGGGTCAAAGCCGCGTGCCTCAAGCTGTTCGCGGACCATGTCCACACAGGGGGTTGTCACACCGAACATGGTCAGGCCCAGGGCAGGTCGGTCAGCCGGGAATTCGGAGCGGTGTGATACCATCCCCGCGATCGCGTGAGCTGCGTTGCTCAAGACCCGACGCGAAACGGAATTCAAGCCGGCGACATCGACCACGGAATACATCAGTGTAATATCGCTGAATCCGACGTAGGGGCGTGTATTTCCACTGGCCACCGTCGAAACGATCAGCTTCGGAAAGCCAACCGGCAGCGCCTGAAACGCCGGAGCAACCAGTGCCGTACCTCCGCTGCCACCCAAAGCGATCACCCCGTCAACTCTGCCTGCACTGACTTCAGCGGGTAACCAGTGCTCAAGTGCCGTCGCCATCGCCGTAATCGCTGCGCCCCGGTCCGTGTGTCCCAGTACCTGTTCCGGCCCACCCGGGTGAGAGCCGGCAATCGTTTCAGCAGAGATATCTGCCCGCTCTGATCGACCCTGTATGCTGACATCGACCAGAACCACATCAACACCGGCACGACGGATCACATCCGCAACGAAGCAGAGTTCCTCGCCTTTGGTATCCATCGTCGCCAGGGCATAGACGGTTGGTTGCATAAGAAACTTTCTGATCGTGGCTAGCGGACATTGACTATGGATCGTGGTTTATAGTGTGGCTGTGGAGATCGAGATGTCAAGTCATGCTTGCGATCCCGAAACCTCTCTTTCATTCCTGCTACAGTTTGTTAAGATCTCTCTGTCTTTGGGAAGCAGAGACAAACCATTTCATATTACACATCTGTAAGGAATACACCCATGCTCAGAATGAGTCTGAACCCGCTGTTGACCTGTTGCCTGCTGACCGTTTTGCTCACGTCTTGCGCAAAGGAACAGCCTGCTGCCAACCAGGCATCAGAAAATGGTGCCGAAACCATCGGCGATGTCAAACCACTGGTGAACCGGGTTTTGACTCAGGAAGAACAGGCGCAACTGACGCCGGAGCAGGTACTCACGCTGCTCAAAGAGGGAAATCAGCGCTTCGTGGCAGGCTCACTCACCGCCCGCGATCATTCCCAACTGGTTCGTGAGGCGGCTCTGGGACAGTATCCCAAAGCGGTGATTCTGTCCTGTCTCGATTCGCGTATTCCTGTGGAGGACGTTTTCGATCGGGGCATCGGCGATATTTTCGTGGCACGTGTGGCAGGGAACTTCGAAAATACCGATATCCTGGGCAGCATGGAGTTTGCCTGCAAGGTTTCGGGTTCCAAGCTCGTCTTCGTGCTGGGACACGAGAGTTGTGGCGCGATCCGCGGGGCGATTGACGGCGTCGAACTGGGGAATATCACCGCAATGCTGGCTAACATCAAACCAGCCGTCGAGCACTTTAAAGATTATGAGGGAGAACAGACGGGGCAGAACCCTGAGTTCGTCAAGATGGTCACCAAACAGAATGTGCTGGCAACTATCGATCGCATTCGGACCAACAGCCCGATTCTTAAAGAAATGGAACTGCAGGGGGACATCAAAATCGTCGGCGGAATCTATAACATGGATACCGGCACTGTCACCATGCTGGAAGAGTAGTCTCAGAGTCCCTGATCATTCTGATCGCAGGATTTTTTCCATCTTCTTCCCTTTGGCCAGTTCATCGACCAGCTTATCCAGGTACCTGACCTGCCGCGTTAACGGGTTTTCAATCTCTTCCACCCGATAGCCGCAAATCACACCTGTGATAAGATGTGCGTTGGGGTTTAACTTCGCGCGTTGAAAGAATTCTTTGAACGTGATCTGGTCTTTAATCTGTTTCTGCAGCGCCTTCTCGTTAAAGCCCGTCAGCCAGCTGATCACCTGGTGTAATTCTTCCCTGGTCCGACCTTTCTTTTCCACCTTGGTTACGTAGTGTGGATACACGGCAGCAAACGTCAGTTTGGCAACGCGTTCATGATGATCGTTGGCACTGGTCACCTTGGGCAACTCCTGTTCCTGACTGTAATTCAATTTTGAGTATATATTTACTGGCTAATGACCAGGCTCAACCGGATGCGAAGCGCATGATTCACATTTAGAGAAGATCCCGGTCCGACGAGGATTCTCGCGGCTAGTCCTCTCCTGTTTGAGTAAGAATCGCCAGATGATAACGAGTCGCCAGCACTTCAATCTCTTTTGAATCCTGCAGGCAGTCTATCAGATTCTGCGGGATTGAATCAATTCCGTGACGTGCTCCCGCCAGTGCACCAACAATTGCTCCCAGTGTGTCAACATCTCCTCCAAGACGTATGGCAAAAGTAACGGCTCCGATCCACGAATCCAGATTGATAAGTATACTGTAGATCGACGCGAGCACTGTCGGAATAACGAATGGCGAAATGATCGGCTTATCGAATTCCGGGGTGCTTTGGCCCGCGTGGGCGATGAAATCCAGTATTCCATCATCGTTGAGCAGATCTGGTAATTGTTGGAGGAGGTCAGCTAACTCAGTATTGATATCACGACAGGCGTCAGAAATTTCACTGCAGAAATCGCGTGGATTGATTTCGCTTGAGGACAACAGTTGATTTGCAGCCACTGCAATCGCAACACCTCCAGCAACGCTGCGTGAATCCTGGTGCGTGATTCGCGAAATGTCAGCGACAGTCGGAATCAGGGACTTCTGATCGCCAAACCAAAGTCCCAATGCGGCGGTTCGCATGGCAGTTCCATTACCAGCTTGACCAACGGACGCACCCATGTTGCGATGGTCTCCAGTGGCCAGGTAATGTTCTGCAGCCTGGGTACAGGCACCGCCGGGGCCGATGACAGAATGATGTCGCCACAGCTCTGCTATTTGCCTGGCAATATCAGCAACAACGATGTCTTTCTGGTCGACGATCGACCGGATTGTGGCCAGAGTCAATTGCGTGTCATCGGTGTATTGACCATTCGGATATCCATGATATTCATGGAAAGAGGCAGCTAATGATTCAGCGGATGGAATTGAGTCGGCCCAGAGTCCCTCGAACGGCGCTCCCATCGCGTCGCCAACGGCACCACCAATAAGCGTTCCCAAAACACTGGATTATGTTGGACGATTCATAGAAGAGACTGCGGCAGATAGTGAGGTGCTGAACCAGAGATAATATTTTCTCACTTTAGCAGCGTACAGATGTGTAATCAATTGGCGCCTTTTGATTCTTTCGAAGTCAGCAGGCAGCTTTGAGGGAGGTTAATGCGGAGACTCTTGCTTGGATAATAAAATTGTTCTCTGTAACGGCGGCAGAATTCTCGCATGATTAAAGAGACCGGATCGTCATTCAGGAATTTTGGAATCTGCATTGAAAAGCAGTCACTTTCTGAGTGCCATGTATTCGTAAGGAATGTTACAATATTGTTTCAGGTGGACTCAGACACCTGATGAAATGAAGCCTTGGGGGCCGAAAATATCTGCAACATGATCATACAGCAATAACCGAAGGGGTTGTCATGCCTACATCCGATTTTCTTTCCCGCCGTCAGTTTGTCCTGTTAGCCGCTGCTGCCGCAGCTTCCCATCCTCTGCTGGCGCAAGGTGCCAAAAGTGAGGAAGGCTATCTCAACGGTCGTCTCTATAAAACCTTGAAGATCGGAATGGTACGGGCCGGAGACAGTCTCGAAGAAAAATTCGCTCTTGCTAAAGAAGCGGGCTTCGATGGTATTGAATTAAATACACCAGGCATCGATGTCACAGAAGTCAACGCAGCTATCAAAGCGACCGGACTGCCCGTCGATGGATCTGTCAACGCCGGGCACTGGAATGTACGGCACACCGATCCCGACCCCAAAGTACGTGCCAAGGCACTCGACAGCCTGAAGGAAGCACTCCGCCAGACACATGCCGTCGGTGGAAACACGGTTCTGCTGGTCGTCGGTAAGGGGAGCGATGGTCCGGAAGAAGAAATCTGGAAACGTTCGATTGACAATATTTCGAAGGCGATCCCGCTGGCTGCGGAACTGGGAGTTCCCATTGCTGTTGAGAATGTCTGGAACCAGTTCTGCTACGACCACGACGGTGATCACAAACAGACCGCTGAGAAGTTCGTAAAATACATCGACGAGTTCGATTCCCCCTGGGTCGGTATGCAGTTTGATATCGGCAATCACTGGAAATACGGCAGCATGGGCGACTGGATTCGTCAGCTCAACAAACGGATCATCAAGCTGGATCTCAAAGGGTTCTCCCGCGAAATGGGCAAGTTCACCAAGATCGGCGAAGGCGATCTGGACTGGGCCGATGTCCGCAAAGCCCTGGCAGAAATCAAGTACGCCGGCTGGGCAGCCGCTGAAGTTGCCGGCGGTGATCTGGCACGGCTGAAAGAAATCTCAGCTAACATGGATCGCGTCTTCGGTTTGACTCCCAAATCTTAAGGCGAATCAACAGACACTTTGCGGTGCAGGAGCACCTGTGCCGCATTGTGGCTGCGTTTATTAGTTGCTTTCAGGCTCTGCCTTCGTCCCTCCTTTTGTCACTTGATTGGCATATGTGACGAGCCTGCCTCGCATTGCTTTAACGAGCATTCCGCGGAATTCGTCGGTTTCATCACCGGGCCAATCCAGAGGGAGGCCGCTCTGATACGACTCGCGGATCCAGGCCAGCGCGTTTTGGGTCCCCGGTGCATCGCGATTTGATTTGACGTAGTCCAGCGTTGCGACCCTGAGCGGGTATTCGACACGATGACACATGACATCAGCGTAGCAGGCGACCTCCAGCAACGTGATGATACGTTGTGCATCAACGGGAACTTCTGGGGATTGACGGACCCGTTCCAGAAGCTGCTCTGCCACCTCCGGTGAGATCTTTTCATCTTCCTGAAGTTGCTTAATCGCGTAAGGCAGGATGGGATGTTCGTTTTCGACAAACTCATCCACCGTGCCAGGCCAGGCTGCATCATCTGGAGCATACAGCAGAGCCATCTTGTCGAGCAGAGCTTCGGGGGGCTCATTGAGAACGATGTAGTCTTGGGAAGCAGCAGACGGCTTTGTATCTACCACCTTTGATGACATCTCATCAGAAGGGCATCCAGTGAGCAGCAATAAACCAGCCAGTAAAATAATACATTTCATCATGGAAACCACTTCGATCAGAATTTGAAAAAAACTGATCTCTCTTAGAACGCCAAAGCTTTGTCTCGGGCCAGTCCGGTTTTCCAGAGAGGAGCCTCTTTTTTGATGGCCTTCACGTTATAAGTATCGAAGGTCAGGGTCAGGCTGAAAGGTACCTCGGCATCCATGTCATAACTCCAGCTGTCATCATCAATGTAGTCGGGGGCGCCGATTGTGTTGAGCACTTCTTTGGCTGACATACCTGTTTTGACCTGCGTTGCGTTTTTATGGCGTGGTTGTGTCTGCTTTTTCGGGATGAAAGGGAATGCCTCGTCTCCTCTTTCGATCATAAAACCATGACACGGCAGATTCCGGGGAGCAACTCCCAGCCGTCGAAGTGAGAGTTGTGCCGTCTGCCGCAGGTCATACGTACGATAGCGGAAGGGATCAACGTCATTATTGAAGTTCACGCCATCCGGATGACCTCGCGCAGAATTGGTCTCAGAGTAAGTGGATGTTTCCAGTGATTTCAGAAACGGAATGGCTTCGTGCAGATTTAAGCTCCCTGCCAGGTAAGCAGCCTCCAGCAGCGACCGTTCGTGATCTTCAAGTTCTATTTTTGTACGAGAGGCGGCCAGCACCAGTTGCTTTTCCGCTTCTAGTGCAGGTCCGATCAGACTGACATCGCCTGAAACGAGTTTTCCTTTGTTAACATCCACCAGAATGCGAGGTCCCCAGGCGGGACGAATCACAAAGATTTCACCTTCAGGCAACTCGAAAAAGTACCAGGCAGCCAGACGGGACCAGTTGCTGCCACCCCACGAGTGATACACCAGTCGCTCGCTCTCCTCTTTCTGCAAGGCATCTTTCACTAAATCAATCTCCCCCGTTTTCTGACCCTGTGGAGATATGGTGATGAGGTTATCATTCGCAGCAAGGATCGCCGCCGCGCCTAGGTTAGAGACAATGATGATCCTGGGAGAGCCCTCTTTGGGGACTGCGATCTCAAACGAGGAATCGCCGAAGTTATATCGTTGTGGCTCCCGCATAGGCTGCTTGCGCGTCCAGATCGTTTTCCCGGTTCGCGTGTCGACACATTTGTAGGTGAAATTAGCCTGAAACGCCTTCCCATTGGGGCCCTGATTGTCGGGGGAGGTCGCATCCACCTGATAGTGTCCGGAGGGGGACTGGACGTGAATGTCGAAGTAATAGCGATCCGTCGCCTGGGCGGTCATCGGAAGTGTGCAGAGAACACAGCAGACGATAAATGGCTTCATGGCAGTCACCTTGTTAGACATCCGTGAAAGACAATTGGGAATCGTATCACGCTTCGAGCTTGTTTATCGTGAGTCGGAAATGAATTGTCAAGATGACCTCAAACATGAGGGGGCCATGGTAAGATCGAAAAGTCTGATGTGGAACAGGTTTGTATGTTATTCCATGAGCCCGTCAAAATCACAGGAGGCGGTAATACAGCGACGATTGGCATTCTTGAGTCTGGTTATGACTTCGAGAACCAGTACATCGCTCTCACTCAAACACCAACCCCAAAGCATCCAGCACCGCACCGCGTCGACCATGGATACCGATGACTTGTTTGCCCGCTCCCTCGATCACAGGTACCTCTTTGCCTGAGGGGGTCCCCAGCCAGTCGCTGGTGTAACTGTCATTCGGATCGAGCTGGCCGTCATCTGTAAGACGATAGAAGACGACTTGAACTGCGCTCACATATTTGGGAGCATCGATCTTCATCCCACCGACGGCGTAGCCCTCTTTCGCCATGACGGTAATATTCCGCCTCCGGGCTGGTTTGGGTTCTGATAGTGGTGTCAGACTGCGGATTGCCGGTTCGCCCGCCCAGCTTCCCAGCGAACATTCAAACCCGAGCAGTGTTTTTCCCTCGGGGATCACCATCTGGAATGGGCCGCCCCCTTCAGCATTCCCAATCAGTTTCGATGCGGTCCCTTTCGTGGTCGCAGGCGTTGAGCGGGTAACGGATCGTGGCGGATTCGGGTTGGGAGATTCTTGGGAAATGACTGGATCAGCTTGAGAACGGGGGCCGCCTGGTCTGACAGGGAATCGTCTTACAATCGGTTCCGGCATGTTTTGCGGAATCGGATTGGGAAAACTCCCGGGCTGAGTGAGCACCGGTTGATTCCGGGGCAGCCCCGTCTCCGACTGCTGTTTCGTAGAATTGGAATTTCGCTCGATGGGGTTGCCTTGAACTGGTATTGGGATCGCAGGGCGTTCGAATTCCGGGCGGGGGATCTGCGGTCTCCGGTTCTCGCGGACAGCGATGCGTTGTCCCGCCCGCGGAACCCTGGTGAGGTTAAACGCCAGTCCCCCACTGAAAAGCAGCACGCCCAATACTGCCATCGCAGCGAAGACTTTGGGACTGAATCCCTGTGTGTACCGCGCGGGTATCGCATCTCTTTTTTCTACCGGAATCCCGGCTTCGGTGAAGTGACGGGCCAGCTCCTTCAGCCTGATCTTCGAGGGAATGCCGACCAGTTCGACCTCTTTATCGATCGAGAGCAGCATGACGGAGAAGGATTTTCCCAGATCCTCGGCCGGGATGAAAATAACGCGGGTGATGGCTGGATTGGGCCATTCAGATATTTCTTTCCAGGAACTGATCAGAGCCAGTGAGACATAAGACCGCTGACGGATCAGATGATCGTCATAGATCCAGATCGAAGCAGAGACATGCTCCCGACGCATAAACAGCGCCAGACAGGCGGGGCCCAGCCCGAGAAAGATCGCGACAAACATCGCCATCCCGAGCTCGGGAGGCTTTACGTTGAAGGCAAATAAAATCCAGAACAGACCACTGACAGCCGCCCAGACCGTCAAGGCGACACCCAGGCGAACCAAGAGATCCCCCCGCAGGCTGAGACGCATGCCCAGCGGTTCCTGCCAGTAAAATTTATCAGAAGTGAGTTTGATCGGCTTGGTTAAGAAGTTCCAGATACCCATGTGGAGCACTCACAGAGTTAGAGGAAGTCTTAGAGAGCAGGCTGTTTTGAAAAAGAGCAACAGCGTACTGAATTTTCAGTAATATATCGTATTCTACCCCGTCGGGAGAAGCCAGAAAATGCTGCCCGTAGACGGGTGAGTTTGTTCTCGAATGAAACCTGTTGTAGTGATAAATAGACTCAGTTTTCTGGCAATTCACTTTGCGGGTGACAGGATCGGCGTGATCTTGTTAAAGAGCGTTAACGCCGGGTTGCCTTCGGCTTGGGCGTCTTTTGATCGCGTACACCAGATCGCGACTGCGATGTCTTTCTCTGGCAGATAGCCGGCTGCTCCATACAATCCACAGAAGCTGGGAGCCTGCGTCAACCAGCCGCGATCGACTACAATCCCCTGCGCGTAGTAACGATCTTTGGTCCAGATTTTCATACCTGATGTTTTCGGTGCCAGCATCGCCTGGAAAGTCCCTGGTTTCAGTCCCTGTCCCTGTCCCACGGCTCGGAAACCGGACAGAGTGTCGCGGATGGTTGAAGTCTGCACCGCACCTCCGGGGAGTGTCCACGAGGGGTTCCAGAACGTCGCATCTTCAAAGGGGCCGCGTTCGTCGGTATAGGAATGCAGTACCGGTTCCGGAATCAGGGCATTACCTGGAGCTGCTGTCTGCGTCATGCCGAATGGAATCAGTACGTGTTTTTGTAACAGTTTCTGCAGAGGTTTGCCGGTTGCTTTTTCCAGTGCCTCTCCCAGAATCACAAAATTGGTATGTGCGTAGTTCCAGTCAGTTCCCGGCTTGAATTTTGGTTGTTCGGTAAGAGCCAGCTGAATCAGTTCTTCCGACGTCCACTGGTGAAACGGGTCGGCATAAAGACGTTTCTCAAACGCCGGCATCGGCATATAGTCCGGGTAGCCGGAAGTGCCGTTCAGCAGCATTTCCAGAGTGACGGAATCCGAATATGGTAGAGCAGGCAACCATTTCCCCACCGGGTCATCCGCCTTGATTACACCCGCATCGACGAGTTGATAAAACAGATTCCCCAGGTAAGCGACCGCGACGTTGCCGTTCCGCAGATGCATGTCGATGGTCGCGGGCACACCCGTCATCGAATCACCTTGCGCCAGCATCAGCACTTCTTTTCCCTCAACAGTAATTCCCAGCAGTACCGCTTTCAGTTTATCGTCCTGACTGGTCTGGTTCACCAGTTTGCGCACAGAGTCGATTTTCTCTTGCCAGGCAGCCTGAGTGGGAGGAGCGGCAGCAGAAGGGGAAGATGCACTGAGCCAGCTGACACAGAGTGCCAGGATCAGAAAATACGAGGACGAAAAACTACGTGGTGTTGGTTGGCAATTCATTATACGTTCCAGTCTGGAGCGGTGTGGTTCCCGGGCTTAATCTGCAAATGTCGTTGTCTGTCATCTATCGTAACATCTTTCACAGAGAGATCGGCTGAATCGTCTTGGATCAAGCCTGATCCTGCTGGAAAGTATAACGCATGAAAACGGTCAGCACGATTTTTCAGAAATTTCCATGTTGCTCCAATGCAACATGCGCAGATTCATGCCAATGTCGGTAACATGCGGTGTTCGTATTTAGCAAAGGGCTGAGTACGAGCGAGTTGTCTGTTTTACACGAAGTATCACAGTTGCTGAGGAAATGCTCTGAATGACGTTCTGGCTTGGTATTCTGCTGACACTGTATGTCCTGCTGATGGTCGGTCTCGGCCTGTATGCCGGGGGCAGGGTACAAACAGAAGAAGATTACCTCGTCGCGGGACGGCGATTGCCGCTCTGGCTGGCATGGGGGACGCTGCTGGCAACCTGGTTCGGGGCCGCCACGGTTCTGGGGGCCAGTGAAGCGGCGCGAGCGGAGGGCGTGCAGGGGACGATACTCGATCCGTTCGCCTCGGGCCTGGCTCTGATCGTGGCAGGTCTATTCTTTGCCCGGCGGGTCTGGGAAATGAAGCTGCTGACCGTGGGGGATCTCTTCGCGCAGAAATACGGACCGAAAACGGAACTGATCTCCAGTATCGTTCAGGCCCTGGGCTACCTGCCCTGGATCGCGGCTCAGTATCTGGCGCAATCGGCCATCCTCACTCATTTTTTCGGAGTCGACTCCACGGTCGCAATTCTGATCTCCGCCTTATTTGTCACCTTCCTGACCATGATCGGGGGAATGTGGTCGGTGACCCTGACTGATACCGTCCAGATCTGCGTGGTGCTGATCAGTCTGGTGATGCTGGGCGTCAACTTCGCAGCCTCGGTGGGTGAGGGTTCCGTGGTGGTCGGAATTGAAACGACCTGGGAGCGGACGCCACCAGAACTGCGGACCCTCCTACCTGAAGCGGGACTGCTGGCTCTGCTGGGCTGGTCCACAACCTGGATCAACGGCATCTTCGGAAATATACCCGGACAGGATCTGATGCAACGGATATTCGCCAGTCGCAGCGGGACGGTCGCCTCGCGGGCCTGCATCCTGGCGGGCTGTGTGTATATTCTGTTTGGTCTGTTGCCCGTGGGACTGGGGCTGGCTTCGCGACAACTCTGGCCCGATGAACTGCCCCAGGGCAGTGATGGTCAGGTCCTGCTGGCACTGGCTGAACTGCTGCTGTCCCCCTTGGGAATCTGCCTGCTGGTCATCACGCTGTTGGCGATTGTGGTTTCCACCTGTACCAGCGCAATGCTTTCACCGGCCGCGTTACTCTCACATAATCTGTTGCATCGCATCGACTGGTTCGATCAGCGACGCCTGCTGACCAGTCGCTTGAGCGTCGTCATTGTCGCCCTGGCCAGTCTCCCTCTGGCGCTGGTGACCGAAGAGATTCTGGAGCTGCTCGAAAGTGCTCTCGCGGTGGGACTGGTGGCGCTGCTGGTTCCCTTTGTGGCCGGCGTTTATCTCAAGCCACGTGGTGAATGGCCGGGACTGCTCTCCATCGGATGTGGGGCTCTGTTCTGGACAGCCCATCAGATCGCAGCGTCACTACTGGTCACTGACGAGGAACAGCTCGATTCCGTGTCTGCTCTGTTGCTCTCGATCCCTCCCGAGTTAACAGGTCTGCTGGCGAGCATACTGGGTTATCTGGTGGGACAACGTCTGCTGCGGCATTCTCAGCCAGACTCAACTGTCTGATTGAGCTGCTGTGGTCATTAACGCGTCTGCTCCGCCACGACCACGCGACGGCGATAGGAGATGAGCGTGCATAAAAACAGACAGACCACACAGATTGAAAGGGGGAACAGCATCGTCGTCAGCGAATAGGATTCCAGGGCCAGGAGTGCGAAGGTGTTCCTGAGGAAAAACATAAAAATGAACAGCAGACTTTCTTCGTAGGGATGATCATAGGCTTTGCGGATCGTAGGACCGAAACCCAGCAGGTCGATTGTGGTCAGCAGTATCACCGCCCACATGGGATTCGATGTGAAATACCAGCAGGGAATCGAGAGCAGCGCCGCACTGAAAAACAGTCGGTCGAGGCGAGTAATCGAAATGTCTCCCCGTTTGACGTAGGACAGAAATGCGATGTAGACGGTGATTACTCCCGAGACGCCGATAGGCCAGGCACCGGTTCCTCCGTCCGCATCTAGCTGGGCGAAGAACACAATCAGCGTGGTCATTCCCCAGATTAACCAGGAAAACAGATGTGGCTTCGTTCTCCCTTGGAGAATACCACGAATATAGGGGATGAACGCCATGAAGGTGATGATGATTGCCAGCCCGCTGAAGATCAGTTTAAGACGGGGATCCATTGTATAACCTGATGTTGGGACAGATGACTTTAATAACGCAAATCAGGTGGTGGGCGATAGCGGAACACCGACGTGCTATTCCGAGAAGTTTATCTTTAAATGGTTGACCTGATGGTGTCAATGGAGTGCTGAAGCGATCAGTTGAAAAGACTCGACACCGCCGGGAAAGAGGCGTACACTGACGCTATCATCAACTGGTTTCTATCTGTCTTTTATCTGAAACGGCCCTGGAGTGCTCCGCATGAAACTGCCTCAATTATTTACTCTATTCTGCCTTTCAATACTCTGCTTGATGTCGACGATGAAAGACTCACTTGCGGCTGACCCGGTGATCTTCGTTCCAGCCGCCGACAATGGCATTCAGCTTCCGGAAGGACTGACTCTCGGCCCCTGTTCGGCAGTTGACTTCGACAGTGAGGGGCGGATGTATCTGTTTCATCGCGGCAAGCAGCCCATCCTCTGTTTTGATCGTGAAGGCCGATTCCTCCGTTCGTGGGGAGATAAACTGATCGGTCAGGCACACGGACTCCGCGTCGATCAGCACGATCATATCTGGGTCACCGATATCGGAAATCACATGGTTTACCAGTTCGATTCCACAGGGAAAATTTTGCTGGCCATCGGTCAGCCTGGCAAACCGGGGACCGGCGAGAACCAGTTTAATAAACCAACCGATATCGCCTTCGGGCGTCACGATGAAATCTATATCTCCGATGGCTATGGGAACAGCCGGGTCATGAAGTTCGCCGCGAATGGAAAATACCTGGGACAGTGGGGCGAGCCGGGAAAAGGACCAGGGCAGTTCAATCTCCCCCATTCGATTATCCTCGATCGCCAGGGACGCATTCTGGTCGGAGACCGCGAAAATGATCGCGTGCAGGCCTTTAATTCGGAAGGCAAGCTGCTGGGGATCTGGACCGGCTTCGCTCCCTACGGTATGGAATTTGATGCTCAGGGGAACCTGTTCGTTGCTGATGGGCGTGCCAACAAAGTGTTGTTGTTGAATTCCAGCGGGAAAGTCGCTCAGAGCTGGGGTCGCAAAGGGGCCGGACCGGGCGAATTCAATCTGCCTCACATGCTGACCGCGGACACCGCCGGAAATCTGTTCATCGCAGAAATCGGCGGTAAACGTCTGCAGAAACTCCTGCGGGAAAAATAAAACGGCCACCGAACCCGTGAGATACCAATCTTTGGATAATTCGGTGGCGCAATGTATGAGCGACACAGGAAATATACCTGGGCTCTAATCTCAATCAGATGGCAGCATTTTTCTTAAGGAAAAATGAACTTAGTGTTTACTGATCTGGGTAGTATAAGGGGGAAATATCAGCTCTTTGATAATGAAATTAGAGACTGCAACATTTCAAAATACAAGAACCTGCACAACCGGCCCAGCACCAGTAATCGGAACCGCATGTAATACAGCCAGGGGCGCATTTTCTAAGACAGCTCCAGTTACATTTTGGTTTGAATGCGGCCTCTAATGCGTAATCATTTTCCAGCGATACTTCACACGTAGAAAGATTTGTGATGTTCTCGCACTTAACAACAAGAATCGCTGAAAAGTATTCAACGTCCTTAACCGACACTGTGATTCGAGTTTTAACTGAGACTTCAGGAGGAATCGGGTCAAATTCTTTGATTTCCCAGCAGAGTTTGACGGGGATACCGAGATAAGGCAGTGTGACACAACCTCGCTTTCCATCTGCTGTCCCCGTTGCGATGACAGGTTGAGATCCAACTATCCAAAGTTTCTGTGTCGAAAAATCTGTAGGCGTTTTTTCTTGAGCAACCGATTTCAGATTGTTAAGACTATCCAGATCGAGTTGGGTGATAAAGGTGTTCTCAGTTCCGCTGTTACATCCACAAGACATATTCAGGTCTCCTTTTTGTAATGAGAAAACAACTTGTCTGCAAAATAACAGACATTTATTTCTGTCATGTTATCTCTGCGACTAACTGACTCTGGTTACTGTCGATTTAAATAAATTGACTTTAAGATTGAGGTGTGGCTTTCAGTTACCACTGGTTTCATGAGCAAAAGATGAAAACGAGAAGTAAGAGAAAAGCACATTTCAGCAGAAACCAGTCGAACTGTTTATCAGTTTGAATTGGGTTGCTAACTCTAAACCGTATTTCTTCTTCGTGGGATGTCACGAATTCAAAAGAAATATCTGCTTTTTCTAAATAATGTCTTATTAAATAGGTGAGATTTACTTGCTATACCGCAATGAGATATTGATGTGGCCTCTCACGGGACATGAGGGGCATTAGAAGTGATTCGAGTTGTGTGTGGGGGATATGGATGGATAGAATTATGACTGCCGACTCGATTAGTCGAAAAGTCTGAATCAAGCCGGTTTACCCGAACAGTTCCATGATCGGCTTCCCTGTGGTCAGGGTACGTAACAATCCCGTCGGGTCCTGCGGGTTGTTAATCGGGATGTCCAGGGCGTGGTAGATCGTCGCCGCGAGTTCCTCGGGGCGGACCGGCTTGTGGGTGGGATATTCACCGTACTTGTTTGTCTTTCCATAGACGTTGCCTCCTTTGATGCCTGCCCCCGCCAGGATTGAGGAGAAGCACTTCGGCCAGTGCTGGCGTCCCGGGGGATCCTGTTTCAGAACATAGGGTGTACGGCCGAACTCGCCGGTGACGACGACCAGCGTGTTATCCAGCATGCCCCGTTCCTTGAGGTCCGTGAGTAACGCGGCCAGCGCCTGGTCCAGTCGGGGCAGACAGAAGCCCATGCCGTAGGAACCGTTACCGAACGCATTCCCCATGCCCATGTTTCCGCCATGCATATCCCAGCTGCTGCTGGGCGGTCCCTGCTTGTCATGGTCGGCTTGACCGGCCCAGCCGTTAACGGTGACGAACCGGACTCCCGATTCCACCATTCGACGGGCCAGCAGCAGGTTCTGCCCCAGGGGATGCATGCCGTACTGCTCGCGGACCTTGTCCGGTTCCTCATGCATGTTAAACGCACGTCGGCCCTCAGCCCGCGTTAAGGCATCATAAGTCTTTTCTCGCAGGTCCGACCAGTCTTTGACTTTCTGATCTTTATCGAGTCGCTTCGATTCCAGTCCACGGAGCAGTGTCTTCCGCTCCTCAAACCGCTGCTCGTCATACGGATTATAAATTTCGGGCGGCTTGAAGTCTTTCATCGCCGGATGATTGTTCGCCGAACCGACGAACACCGGGGCATAAGCCGAACCCAGGTAACCACCGATGCCGATGTTCGGCGCACAGAAAACAGGTGGTCCCACGCATTTGATGAGCCATGCATTAGAAACGAAGTTCCGTTTACTCGGCTTGAACTTGGCGACGAAGGAACCGAGGTAAGGCTGCTCGTTCGCCGCTCCTTGCTGCACCCGTTTATCCGACTGCCCACTGAGCAGGTTGTGCATCGCGTCAAAATGATTGCTGATCGCGCCCGGATGCGACATGGAGTTAATCAGCGTGAACTGGTCGGTCACTTTGGCCAGCTCGGTGTGCATCTCGTTGATCCGCATGCCCGGCACTTTGGTTTCGATGGGCATATAAGGCCCGCGATAATCGAGGGGGGCCTCCGGCTTCATATCCCAGGTATCGATGTGGCTCGGTCCGCCACACAGCAGGATGAAGATACACGACTTCTCTGCCGCGACCGCTTTCCCCGCGGCGTCCAGTTTGTCGCTCCCCATCACCACGCCCGGCATACCGAGACTCAGTGTTCCCAGGCCACTCGCAATCAGGGCCTGCCGACGATTCATCTGGAATTCATCCATACTCAGCCTCATCAAATAAAATATAAGCCGGGTTTGATGTGTGGATTATACCAGTTTGACGCGCGTTGCAACACAAATCTCCGGGAAATCCGTTAAGTCGGGGCCTGACAACTGGTAAACGATTCGCTGCCCGACGGAGCGATACTGTCGGCGTGATCCACAATCTGCCGCAGGCGTTCTTCGGGACCGGGCGAATTATTCCAGATCTCAAAAGCCACGTTCAAAGCAGTCTGCATGCGGGGCTGGTCAGCATATTGATTGACGAGTCGGTTGAATCCATCCGCTTCATACTGGATGAGTTCCAGTTCCTGTTGCGCATGGGCGAATTCCACGCTGTTTCTGGTTTCGTCAATAAATTCCCGGATCACCTGTTCCATAACGGGCTGCATGCCCGGAATTGCTTCCAGCAGATAATGGTTTCTGCATCCCGGGATGTCGCCGCCTGTTTTGTTTAGCCTGACCCGTACCTGACGTGCTTCGCTTTCCAGAAAATCGTTTTTATTCTGAATCATGAGTGCTCCTGCTTTCGGAAGAGAGGAAAAGTTTCTGAGAGATCCGCTGCAAAATATCCTGAAGTCGTTCCGACTGAAATTCGGCAGCGGTTAACGTTTGAAAAGCCCGACGTGACGAAGGGGTTATGTAGTGTTGCTGATTGCGGAGGATCTCCGTCGCCCGTGAAATCTGGATTGTCTGCCCCGGACAGATGCGGGATAACGCTTCGGGTATCGCTTCGGAACGCAGGGTGACCGCATTCACATGCGAAACCAGTTCCACGCCCACGCGGAATTCCGGCTGATACAGTTCCAGCACCGGATGTAACAAGCTGCGTTCGTTGCTGAGCGATGCTGTGTTGAACAGAAACCCATGCAGGCGGGCGATCAATTCCTCCAGAAGTTCCTTTAACGACTGCGCCAGCATCTCCCGGCGTAAGGACTCTGAACCTTCAGAAACAGCAAACGCCAGCAGTCCGACCAGTTCTTTTCCACTGTCCAGCAGAAGAAACCAGCTCAGCAATGCCTGCATGCGACTCCTTAGAGAATCGGAACAGTATCCGAGGGACAGTGATTCCAGCAACCGGGGATCGACGACCGGAGCTGCGCTGCCCCGCATCTGGGCAGCGATATTCGCTTTCTCTTCACGGGGGAGATTCCAGGCATCGCTGAGTAGATACTCTGGCAGATTCGATTCGGCCAGGAAGACCAGAACATCACCCACATCGAGTTGATCGGTTTCGCAGAGAGTCTGCAACTCCCCGAGAAAGTCGGTGATCGGCTTCTGTCGCCACAACTGCTGACTGCATTTGAGATCGGCTTCGACACGAAAATCGGCATCAAATACCTGCTCAGGTTGGAAGAGGCTCTGTTCATGGATCTCGGAGAACAGCCGCTGGTTCCGGTAATTGCCCGTGACTTTCGCGTGAGGATCGATCAGCGTCCAACGCTTGGCACTGGTCTGCATCAGAATCCCCATATGAAACATCGGCGGTCGGAGTCGATCGATGCCAGGACGAGCCGTCATGAATTCCAGAAACGTTTTCAGTTCGGGTTTGAGTATCACTTGCTGTCGATCTGCCCGTCTGAGAATCCCGCGGGCCACCCGCGCATCATGGCGGATCGCGATTTCAGAACCGGAGATCAGAGGCGTCGCTCCCAGTACAGGGGCTCCCGCCAGTCGGGCGAAAGCGAGCAGGATCAACGCACGACCCAGGCAGTTCGGATTCCCATGTTTGTGGAACTGGCGAGGAAAGATCCGGTTACAAGACTGGTTCGTCAGATCATCACAGACATGCTTTACCAGTTCGTCTTGCGTTCGCACCGGTTTCGTCCGGGTTAATAACTGGTGAAAGAGTTCCTCACAGATGTCTTTTCGATGAGAGTCAGAACCGTCTGCATAGTCTACAGCCAGTGCTTTCAGTTGATGATCCAGTCCTTCCATCGCAGACTGGATGGCCTGTTCGCCGAGTTGTGTGAGCGTCGATGTCAGCGGGAGTGATGTTGTTTTATGTGCAATGAAGCCTGTGCGTTTTTGGCAGAACGAGAGGATGCGTTCCAGGTCGGGATGCAACACTTCTCGTTGGTCGGGGCGCTGCCGCGCTATTGATATCTCTAAAGAGCAGGGGAGCCTCTGATTGACTGTAGTCATTCCCTCTCCATTCGTAAGGCCCGCTCCTGAAAATGTTCGTGTCCCCTATTAATATCGCAATTCCCCGCGGGGTCAAGCACGGATTTCCACCGCGAAGATTTCGGCCCGTCGGAGATCGTCCAGAGAGAAGTCTCACAAAATTCAGATTTCATGACCCACCTCAGAATTTTCTATAACTGTTCAAATAAATATGTTACAATGCAGTCTCTTTAACAGCGAACCTGTCTTTTTATCCCCAGTTCTGGGGCTTTATCTTTCTTCATTTCTTGATGAGAGGAGGCTGTTATGTCTGCGTCTGCTTCTCACCGCTCGGTCCTGCGTTACATCTACAACCACAATCCGTTCTACGTGATTAGTGCTGTGCTGATGTTGTTCGCCGTGCGGTCTGCTTACGGAACCATTGAGATCGGTTCCATCAACTGTTGGATTATGATGGGCGTGCTGGCCGGGTATACCCTGTTGCTGGCGGGGATTGGAGTGCTGATCGTACGCTGGGGCAAAGTCTGGGAGGACGCCCGTTCGATTCTGTTGCTCCTGCTGCTGTTGTTCCTTGGAGTCTCGGTGAGCATGGATGACCTGTTCTCCCGCGTTTCCCAGGACCAGGGCCTGCTGCTGATGTGCGGCGGATTTCTGTTCTCGGCACTGCTTTCCGAAGCCGTTCTCTGGGGCGCCGGCATTCGCTTGGGAGTCCGTTACCGGATTCCGTATCACCTCTTCCTGGCGCTGTTCTATGCGGCACCCTGGTGGTGTTCTCCCGAAATGCATCCCCGTTCGCCCGTCGAACTGGAATGGACCCTGTTTCTGTTCCCGGTCGTCGCATCGGTCCTCTTTCTCTGTCTGTGGCCCGCGATCCGCGGAGGCGTTTCTTATGTGAAGACCAATGGCACCCCCTGGGGCTGGCCCTGGTTTCCCTGGATCGCTTTCGGCATGATCGCTGCCTGCGTTGCCTTTCGTTCGTTCATCCTCTGCCTGACCTTCGGACCAGCCGGGCCGATGTGGATCAAACCGATCAGCGGACCCCGCCTGATCTCTTTTGATACCCTGTGGGGATTTTACTTCCTGATTCCACTGGGATTCGTGTTGCTCCTGCTGCTGCTCGAAGGGGCGATTTCGACCCGCAACAAAGTCTTTCAGGCGGGACTGATTCGCCTGGCACCGCTGCTGCTTCTGCTGGCCATGCCTATGTCCGGAGGACCGGTGCACACCGGATTTCTCTTCAAAGTCACTGACGCGATTGGTTCTCCGATCTGGCTGGCAGCGTGGATGCTGGTCGGCTTCTACCTCTGGGCGGTCGTGCGACGTGTGCCGGATGCGATCTGGGGTGGAGTCGGAGTTCTGGCCCTGTTTACCATTGTCGGTCCGCAGACCCTGGGGACGCGGACCTTGATTGAACCGACTCCCTGGCCGCTGCTTTTGGACGGTGCCCTGATGCTGGGGCTGGGTCTCCGCCGACGTTCTTCGGGGATCTGCACCGCAGGCGTCATCGCCGCAACGCTGGGGATCTGGTATCTGATTCCCGATTCGATTCTCGCCGAGTATCGTTTCACGGCCTGTTTCCATTTGCTCTGGCTCTCCATGCTGGTTCTGGGGCTGACCATGAAAGACGATTTCAGTCGCGTCCTGCAATGTGCCAGCGCATTGTTTATTCCCTTGGTTTCCGTCGTGGTCATCTTAAATGAACGTGCTGCGGAAATACCGTTGATCTGGCGTCTCTCCTATGTCGGCTCCTGGGCCGTGGGGTGTCTGTTGATCGCCCGGCTCTGGTCCAGTCGCTGGTTCAAGTTCTCCTTCGCCGCCACGGTCGGCATCCTGCTCTATACCAGTGCGACTTTCGCGTTTCGTCTGGCGATCCAATACCTCAGTCGAGAAGCGGTCATCGCCTTCATCTGGTCAGCCGCTGCCCTGATCCTCGCTTTCCTGATCAGCGCTCATAAAGCACGCTGGCTCCCCGAGCCGGCCTGGCTGACCTTCCGTAAGGACGCACCTCCGGAACCGGAAATACTACCCCCGCCACCAGACATCACATCGGGTGAAGAAGAGTAATCGAAGTTGATTAATATCAACGGGGCAGGTCTCGAAAATCCGGGACCTGCCCCGTTTTCTTTGAGAGCTATGACTCCTCATGTAAATGCAGGCTGGGATCCTTATCACCACTGATCTGAATCAAGCGGTCCGGATTCTGATACTGGGCCACCAGATAACGTGTCAGGTCGATCTGCATTTCACGCATCGTTCCCAGGTACCGGCTCTGTTCCTGGTTCTGCGCCTGCTGGTGTTCCAGTTCAATCTGGTTAACCCGGCGTCGAGTCTCCTCTTCGGCCTGTTGTATTTCCTGTTGCTGATGAATCTCCTCATCGTGTTGCAGTCGCTGCAGGTGAATGTCATGTTCGGTTTGCCGGGCTTCCATTTCCTGACGCTTTTCCGCCCGAATCGCTTCGCGGGCCAGTTGTACATCCGCCAGTTCCTGGGCCTGGATTTCCGTCTCTGCATCCAGCTTGAGCCGCGTCCGGGCTTCGATCGCACTGTCGTGCATCGCCTGCAGCGTTTCGCCGGCTGTATATCCCCGGTAGACGACCTTATTGATCTGGTAACCAATGCGGTTCGCCCGGGACAGCAGATTCTGGTACGACTCCAGTTCGTTTAACTGCTCGGTATCCTGTTTGAACGCTTCAAAGGAACGCGTTCCAGCGAAATCAACGACGTCAGCTGTCACCGCATTGATAAAGTCAGCAATCGGATCATGCGTCTGGTCCAGCATCCTTTCGATGTCGGACAGCTCAAAGAAGATCATCAGCTTCACGGTCAGCAAGGCATCATCGGAAGTCCGCACATCGTCGACCAGGTAATAGGTCTGATCGGGAATCACCCGCAGCTTGTGAAAGCTGAGTGCCCGGGGCACCTTATGCGTCGGCGTCTGGGGATCGGCTCCATGCCAGCGAAACTCGTGCAACCATTCGTTTTCCTGCGGAACAAACAGCATCGGGCCCCGTTCCACACGTCGCTGCACGGCCTCCCCGGACCTGCGATAGACCACGATTGCTTCGTGAGAATCGAGTTCCAGCGAATCCATCACCTTGATCGCCAGATGTTCGACCGGATCGTACCAGACCGAGGTCGGCCCGCGCTGGTGTTCACAATGCCCGTCGACAAATTCAATCGAGAGATATTCGTCCGCTCCTGCGCTGTACTGCCTGAGCGGCTCAATCGTCTTGCGAAACAGAATCATCCGCCGCGGACCGTCAATGTACTCCACCCGTCCCTTAAAATCCCAGACCGCAACCCGCTCACCCTGTCGAACTGTTTTAATACCGATCATGATACGTCTCCCCTGCTGAACACTGTGATTGAAAAAGTGTCTCGAACAGCTGGCCCGGATTTCTCATAATTAAACAGATAGTGTTTAATGTACACATATAGTAGTGTGGCGGGGACACTAAGTCAACGGTTGATATTTGAAAAAAGGGAATGCTCGCTGGTATCGTCAAAATGTCCTGTAATCTACTTGGACAAATTCGGGGTGAAACAGCTTCTGGCATGCAATACGCAATGGCTGACAGGGGGCTTCGATCAAACGGTCCATTCCCTTTCGTCTGTTGATCGGGTAGTTTATTAATAGAACTCATTAACGCGTTCCCACTCCATTAGAGACGTATTCCTGAGGAACCCCATGCGCAGGCATTCTGTCACTTTGATCTGTTGTCTCACACTGCTTCTGCTTTCTGCTACGTCCGCAGTATCGGCAGCAGCGCAGCAGCGTCAACCACATGTGGTGATTATTCTCGCCGATGACATGGGCTATGGTGACGTCACCGCCCTCAACGCCGACAGCCGGATTCCGACACCCCATCTCGATCAACTCGCCCGTCAGAGCCTGACCTTCACCGATGCCCACGCCGCGGGCTCCTATTGTGTGCCCTCCCGCTACGGGCTGCTCACCGGCCGCTACATGTGGCGTACCCGCCTGGGTTCGGGGGGCAACCTCGCGAATTTTGCCGGTACCCTGATCGAACCGGGCCGCAAAACGATTGGGAACCTGATGCAGGACGCAGGCTACCAGACCGGACTCGTCGGTAAATGGCACCAGGGTATCGACTGGAAACTGCACGACGAAAGTGAACGGGCACAGATCCGCGTCGACCCCAACTATCAGAACTTTAAAAATATCGACTTCGCCTCGCCTGCGTTGAAAGGTCCGCGTGACTTTGGTTTCGCATACTCCTTCGGCACCGCCGGTTCCGCGGAGATGAACCCCGCCGCCTTCATAGAGAACAACCGTGTTACCGTCATTCCCACCATGACTTCTGCCCAGGCCAAAGCACAGCACGGCGAATGGTATGGTCGGGACGATAACATTGTCGCTGCCGGCTATACCATGGATCGACTCGTTCCCACGCTGTCGAACAAGGCCTGCGAGTTCGTCGAGACCGCGGTCCGCACGAAACCCGACCAGCCCTTCTTCCTCTATTACGCGATGACCACCCCCCATAACCCGATCGTTCCCAATCAGGAATTCATGGGCAAAAGCAAAGCCGGCACCTATGGCGATTTCGTCGTCGAACTCGATCACCACGTCGGCAAGCTGCTCCGGAAGCTGGAAGAACTGGGGATCGCCGACAACACCCTCGTCATCTTCACCAGCGACAACGGCCCCGTGAACCGCACCAAAGGCTATCCCCAACGCTGGGTTCGCGGCGACACAATGATTTACGGTCATGACAGCAACGGTCCCTGTACCGGCTGGAAAGGGGGCCTCGAAGAAGGGGGGCACCGCGTTCCATTTCTCGTGCGCTGGCCGGCGGTCATCAAGCCGGGCGAAACCTGTTCGACCACGATCGTCTTTAACGACGTCCTGCCTACGCTGGCAGAAATGCTGGACGTCCCGCTCGACAGCAGCACTGCAGAAGATGGCGTCAGTTTCTACCCGGCCCTGCAGGGCGAAGCGCGGCCCGTCTCGTTCCATAAGGCAATTGTCCACAATCATCATAACGGCACGTTCGCCGTCCGTCAGGGGCCATTCAAGCTGACGATCAGCGGCCCCAAAACGGTCGAGGACGTTCTGGATGACAGCATCCCCGTGGCGTATACCCTGTATGATCTGGATCAGGACATCGAAGAAACTACCGACATCGCGAAGCAGCATCCGCAGCAGGTGCAGCAGATGCACGCCCTGTTGAAACAATATATCAAGGCCGGCAGAAGTAACGGCAGTGAAAGCCCCTGAAGTAACGTCTCTTGCCGGGACAATACCGGCATGCTGGTGTATGATCATTGTATTTGTCTCCTGAAACATTCAGACAGCCGAGGCCTCTCATGCAGCTCGATCCCTTTCATCTCGCGTTTCAGGTGCGTGACATCGCCGAAGCCCGCGCCTTTTATGGTGACCTGCTCGGCTGCAGTGAAGGACGCAGCGCCGAGACCTGGGTCGACTTCAATTTCTTCGGCCACCAGGTCGTCTGCCATCTGAATCCGGACATCGGCCCCGATGGCAGCATCGTGACTCACGTGAATCCCGTCGACGGTCACGGCGTGCCTGTCCCCCACTTCGGTGTCGTTCTCACCATGGATCGCTGGCAGGCCCTGGCTGATCGCCTGCACGAACGTCAGATCGAGTTCGTCATCGAACCCTACATCCGCTTCCAGGGGCAGCCGGGCGAACAGGCCACCATGTTCTTCCTCGACCCCAGCGGTAACGCACTGGAATTCAAAGCCTTCAAAGATATCGAATCGCAGCTGTTTGCTACCTGATACAGAAGTGCTCGCACCTGTCTCCTTCGTCGACGTGATTTTAATTTTATCGCAGAATCGCGGACGCCACGCCCGCCAGGCCCATTGATATTAGAAACAGGAGCGTCCCATATCGATTTTTCTGCTTGAACCAGCACAAGGCAGCAGCACCGGCGCCGGTTCCCACGAGTAGAGTGAGACTGCATCCCAAATAATTTTTCCAGGTCAGGGCGATCTTGTCGAGTGACTCATATCGGCCGTAACTGTATTCGATCGGTCCGTAACGCACGTTGTAATACACTATCGTGCTCACCATCATCAGGCCAACCGCGATATAAAACAGACTGATTAAGGAAGCAATGATGCCTCCCACGAAATGCCAGCGCATGTGGAATACCTGCATTCTCTTGAAGTCGGAAGCAGCTTCCGAAGGGATATACTTGTAGATTGAGGTCGCACTTCCAGGGAAATATTCTGCTTGCAGAGTGCGACCGATTTGGATAATTTGAGTTCGACGTAAATGCATGTTTAGAAATACTCAAAGCGGAAAATGAATGCAACTGAAACTGTTTGCTGCGACTCACTTCCCTGTCGTTTTTGAAATCGTCCGAGGTAATGATGGAAGAATTCTTATACCTGAAAAAATCAAGACGATTCTGGGGCTGGACGCTTTGCCTGTCACTCATCTCGGCCATCCTCTCTCCGTTTCTCAGCATCAACGCGGTCCTGAATATTATCACCAGCATCTCGCAACGCTGGGAAGAGACAGACCAGCAGCAGCCGTTCGAATTCATTGTGGACATTCTCAATAACTCCCTGGCCGCCCTGAGCGCCGGGGCCACCGCGATGCTGGTCTCCCTGGTCATCTTTCTGATCTCGCTCATCCTGTATCTCAAGCGGGGTAAAGCCATGCTGGCGCTGACGGAAAGAGCGATCACCATTTTGGAATCAACCCCGGAACACGCTGAAGTCCCCTCTACCGAATGACCCGTTGCCGAAAATAAAAAATTTGCTGTGCAATACACACTGGAATTATCTCTCCCGGTCTGTGCGTAGAACTGAATAAACTGAACTTGATTCGCACTTTCCGATCCATAAAGTGTTGCAATTGTGCTTCGCGCGCGAGGCGGATGATGCGTGCACTGGAATCTGCGACACAAGTGACCTGGATGCACCTGAATCGACGTCGATTTTTGCTGTTTTTCACCGGAACACTCAGCACCGGTTCCCGTTGTCTCGTATGATTTCAAAGCATTTCGGAACCAGTTCAACCAAACTGAGCGGCAACTCACCGGAAACTCAGACCGTAAATTCTGCTTGACACCCCCACGCCGATCGCGATGATCAGCCCCGTCACGCAGAGTGAAAGAAACGAACAACAACGCCGAGCAAGCCCCGGGCGTGTTGTCCCCTGATGCAGCAGATACCATGTAAGACTCCCAGGAAAACAGAATTAGCAATCTTTCAGCAGCGGAGAAACGTTCTCCGCTCACCAAAACGCACTCATCATACGCAGCGGCTCCTGTGCGGCGAGGTAAACATTCAGAGCCAGATTCCCCGCAAATCGCTCTCACACTACCTGCACAAAACTGCTAAACTCCCCGCATGTCAGGTTCGTGTAAGAGCAGGGCAGGGACGCAAGTCCTTTGAGGAACCCGTCCCGGAAAAATCCAATCGAATCAGGATGTCGATGATGAAATTCAGGAAGCTTGGAAATACGGATATCACGGTTTCGGAAATCTCCCTCGGATGTTCCGGATTCTGGGGCAATGCCCGCTTTCCGGAGCGACAGGCTGCGGACATCATTCACACCGCGTTTGACGCAGGCGTGAACTTCTTCGATACGGGTCACAACTACTGCCACTTCCACGCCGAACCCCGACTGGGACGCATTCTGAAGCCGCTGTTTGCGCAGCACGACCGCTCTCAGTTCGTACTCTCCACCAAGGCCGGCACCATCGTTCCCTCCGCCCCCCTGGTTTTCCGCAATCGTCCCAGTAAAGATTTTTCACCCGATTACATCGAAGCCACATGCGCGAAGTCGATTCAGAATCTGAACTGTGAGTACCTCGATATCTTCCAGCTGCATGGCATCACGCAGGACCAGATTACGCCAGCACTGATCGACCGACTGTGCTCTATGAAAGAACGGGGCATGTTCCGCTGCCTGGGCGTCAACAGTCATTCCGCGGCCGATCTGCTTTATATCGCCGATCATCCCGATCTGTTCGACATGGTCCTGCTCGACTTCAACGTCCTGCAGCTCGACCGGGAACCCGTCATCCGCAAACTGGCCGAAGCAGGCATCGGGGTTGTCGCGGGAACCGTGCTTGCCCAGGGACACCTCGTGGCAGGCAAAATCGGCTCCTTCAAAAGCACCGCCGACCTCTGGTACCTGGCCCGGGCACTGCTCAAATCGACGGGCCGCCAGTTCTCACGCAACGCCCAGCCGATGCGGGAGGCCCTCGCTACAGTAGAAAACCTGACTCCGGCCCAGGCTGCATTTGCCTACGTGCTCGCCAATCAGGATATCTCAAGCTGTGTATTCGGAACGACGAAAATCAAAAACCTCAGAGAGATCCTCGCGGCCTCCGATCAGAGTCTCTCGGCAGAAGTCAGAGCCGCAATTCGCAACACGTTCGAACAGATCCCTGAAAGAATCAGCGCCTGATCGGGCAGCATCAATGACGACCGGTCTTCAGCCCTGGGTAAGATCTCCCAGGATATGCGGATGCAGGTCGACCGTGAACGGCTCAAAGAACGTCACGTCATTCCCATCCTCACCAGACTCCATGCGATACGGAACGTAGATGTAGCGCGATAACCCCTGGCTGACCACATGCACGCGGAGTCCATCGCGGGACGGCGGCTCGTGTTTCTCGGGAATATTCACATCACAGGCCAGGGCAGAAGCCACGATGTCATTGTTTTGCGTCTGTTCCTGCAGCGCCTTGTCCAAAGCCTGGTAGATATCTTTCTGGTCAGGCTGCGCTCCTCCCAGATCTGCTCTGACCGCGTTCAATTCGAGTGCGGGCGTGAGGAGAGCACCAAACGGATTGAACCCGCCCGCCTCCTGCAGCATCGATTTGGCCTGGTCGTAGCAGTAATTGAACAGCTCATAAATCTTGTCGGAAGGCACTTCCATTTTCGGTATCCCGTCCTGAAGGCAGTTTCAACTCAGTTTGATATTAGAGAAGAAATCAGTCGTATGTTTGTTGTCAGTCAAGTTCCTGTATCGTAAGCACATGGAATTCCCACTTCAACCATGTGTCAGCATCTACAGCAGCAGGCTGAATCACCTTGTATTAAAAATATTTGTGATTCAACTGTAAATCATTTAAAATCAAGGGTCGCAGCAGAACGGAATCCCAGAATAGAAACATCTCACCAGGGGAGAGAACTCATGCAGCGCTCAATGTTAAAACTTAAGATCCTCGTCACCGTCGCGACTCTCACAGCACTCACCGCCGTGGTCTCGGCCGACGAGAAGCAAGCAGCCGCAATTCAAAAGGACCGTAACCTGATCGCGGGTACCTGGCAGATCGAGGTGCTGGAAATCAACGGCAACCGTTCAGCGGGGGAAGATGTGAAACAGCTCACCGTCGTCAACGGCGCCGACGGTACCTGGAGTCTGCGTTCCGATGGAAACGAGGTCGGTCGTGGGACGACCAGCATTGATCCCAGCCAAAGCGTCAAAACCATCGACATCCAGCCAACCTCCGGACAGGACCAGGGAAAAACCTACCGGGGAATTTATGAACTCGGCAAAACGACCCGCAAACTCTGCTTCGCCCCTGCCGGCAAAGACCGACCCACTGATTTCAGCTCGAACGCAGAGAATCAACACATCTTCGTGAAATTCAAACGCGTCCAAGCGACTCAGGAAAAAGAAGTCCCCTGAGGTGGCTGTGTCGGGGCTGAAGTGTCTGATTCCCAGAGATCCTCGGGGCGATTTCCCCAGTGACATTGCCCCGAACCCAGTTGCGAAACCTGATCGGTGCCATTTGAGATGGAGTAGAAGCACAGCACCGGGGGACGCAGTCGGGGCGTGTATTCTGGAATCATCACGATGCAGTGTGCTTCATCAGATTGATAAATGCGACACTTTGATCTGTCAGGCTGAACAAATTCATGCGAGGCAGAGAACTCGCGCAAAGCCAGTCGAACAGCGCGACGTTTACGGGGAGATAAATATTTCCACTCAGGCGGAAGAAATCTTACGCCGAAAAGTACCGCACAAAACAGCGAAAAAATGAGGATTTCAGAACCCATGAAGCATCCCTCGGCTGGATCGGTTCAGGTCAACTTACAAACTAACAATCTGATAGCTAAGATTTCGTTCTCTTAATCGCCCATGGGGAAGACGGAAATGTCGTACTACTCCGGAGCGGAATGGCGCTGGCCACCAGTTTCATCCAGCGTCTATAATAATATAACAGCGATTCACGACCACTCACTACCGGGAAACGAAAAGAACTCCATGCTGACACAATACTGTGTACCACCATCTCAATTCATCAGAGCCGCCCTAGTGACACTCTGCCTTCTGACCAGCCCCGCTCTGGTTCAAGCCGCAGACTTCCGCGTCGGCACTCCCGCTGAGCTGGACTCCGCCAGAAAGTCCGCCCGCCCGGGAGATGTCATCACCCTCGGCGGCAAAGACTGGCACGATGTCCGTCTGAAGCTCAAACTCAAGGGCACGCCGGAGCGGCCGATCACCGTGCGTTCCGAAGTCGCGTTCACGGGGGCTTCCTCGTTAAATCTCAACGGCGAACACGTCATCCTCGACGGTTTAACCTTCCGCAACGGGAGCCTGGAGACCGGGCACGTCCTCCTGATCCGCGGCGCACACAATCGCGTCACCCGCTGCACTATCGAAGCCTATAACCCGGACAAGATCGACACCCGCTATCAGTGGCTCAGCCTCGACGGGCATCATCACCGCGTCGATCACTGTCGATTCGCCGGCCAGAACCATTCGGGAACTACGCTGGTTGTCTGGCTGGATGAAGAGGGCGAAGTCGGCCGGCACCGCATCGAACGCAATCACTTCCTCAACCGCCCGCGGGGGAACGGCAACGGATTCGAAACCCTCCGCATCGGTACCAGTGAAACCTCTCTGAAATCGGCCCAGTGTGTGGTCTCTGAAAACCTGTTCGAAAACTGCGATGGCGAAATCGAACTCATTTCCAATAAGTCATGCGATAATGTTTACGAACGCAATACCATCGTCGGTTGTGCTGGTGCACTCACCCTCCGGCACGGCAACAACTGCATTGTCCGCGATAACCTCATCCTGGGTAACGGCGACCGCCATTCCGGCGGCATCCGCGTCATCGGAGAAGGGCACCAGATCACCGGGAACCACATCGAAGGCGTCGGCGACCGGATCGACGGTGCGATCGCTCTGAGTGCCGGCGTGGAGAATCCGAAACTGAACCAGCACGCCCAGGTCCGCAATGTACTCATCGAAAACAATACGCTGATCGACAACGCCGGCAAGGACATCGTCCGCGGTCACGGTCTGGGCAGTCGCTCCCGGACGCTGCTTCCCGAAAATATCACCGTCAAAAACACACGCCACTCCGGCAAACCCGCCATGAAACAAATCAAACCCGCAGACGTCGGCCCGGACGCCCGATAGAACTAGGGATACCCCCCAGCGTCACTGCTCCAGCTCTGCCTGCGGTTGTTGAAACAGCAGTGCCACTTCCACCAGCAGCCGTTCTGCAGGGGTGAGCGACTCCCGTTCCTGGATCACCTGTTTCGCTACCGCAGGGACGTTCGTCAGCAGGCCATCCACGCCCCGGTTCATCATCTGAGACATCATGGCCGGATCATCGACCGTCCACACAAAGACCTCTTTCCCCGCTGCATGGGCCCGCTTCACAAAATTCCGCGAGGCGAAATTCGCGTTCACGGCCAGAAAGTCCGCTTGAATCTCTTTCAGGTTGCCTGCATAGACGGAGAGCAGGACACCGCACTTCCAGTCCGGTCGCAGGGCTTTGGTCTTCGCCACCCCCTCTGGTTTGAGCGACATGATCATCACCTTGTCGGCCATACCCGCTGCTTCGACAATGTCCACCACCCGCTGCTCCAGCTGCTCATCGTGGCCGTAATATTTCAGCTCAATAATCACGCCCGCCTTGTCTTTGCATAACTGCAGCACGTCGGATAACAGAGGCACCCGTTCTGCGTTGAATTTCGGATCCAGCCAGCTGCCGATGTCGATGTCTGCCAGGTCAGCTTGCTTCGCATCCCAGACCTTAAGCGGATTACGTGACAGTTTCATGAAGTCGCTGTCGTGAATCACGACCACTTTGCCGTCCGCCGATTCCTGTACGTCCAGCTCAATCCAGTCGGCACCCTCGTCAATCGCAGCCTGAAATGCGGCCATCGTATTTTCGGGAGCCGCTTTGGAGGCACCTCGATGTGCCATCACCTGTGTTTCGGTTTCGAGATTCAGCGAACGCTCCAGCGACACATATCCGATCAAAGCCGCCAGCAGAAAACCAACTATGCCTACCATGGCCAGGCGGGACGGAGTCAAAAGTGGTTTCCCGCGCTGTTCCACTTCCAGCGGGCTGGCCTCAATCGCAGCACTGGCGGCGGAATGCAAGCGCAGATAACCCTGAAATAACAGACCCGCGCAGGCGATCGTCGCAAACAGGTTCAGAATCAGGCTGCTCGCCGACAGGATAAACAGCATCAGCCCCACCCGCGTGGCCAGCATCAGCAGGGAACCGACGGTTGTGGGAATCAGGAACCGCCCCGCGAGACCCACGAGCGCAACCAGCACCAGATTCAGAATCAACACACAGATCACCCAGGTCACCAGCCAGATCAGGATCGGACGACGTTGACCGGATACCAGCTGCTGACTGGCCTGCAGACCCTGTGCGGGAGGCGTCTGCTCGAACAGAATCAGTGGCAGCGCCAGGAACCAGCCGGAATAGAGTCGAAACAGGATCATAGCCAGAATCAGCACCAGTAAAACACCGATGCCGACGGCGACCTGGAATTCGGTCGGTCGTTCTTTGAGATAAAAATTGATGTCGTATTCACCCAGCAGACCAAAATAGACAACTCCTGCAATCAGCAGAAACGGGACCAGGCTGAGCAGCGTCCAGCCAATCATTTTCGCGGTTACTTTCAGTACATCGGCCGCGTGTCCTGCGGCAAACCGCAGGGAATCAAGCATTCCCAGCTGCTGCCCCCGATGTCGGGCCGCCAGGATGGCCAGTAGCGACGCCTGTTCCAGCGCGACGATACTTAGCCAGACCGCACCCAGAATAATTGCACACAGCCAGCCGAACGGGCCGGCAAAGAACAACGCGATATCCACGTCGGTCAATACACTCTGACCTGCGATCGCCAGCAGGAAGTGAAACAAACCCGCCAGTAACGGCGTCAAAATCACAAACGCCAGCAGTTTATAGAGGAGATCGGTCGCAACCAGCGGACGCCAGGCGGAACCCAGGCTGCCTGTGATCTGACGGATGAAGGGGGAGAGAGACATGTCTGCTTCCTGTTCTGGTTCAGGCAGAGATTCAATCCGTCGCTGGTAATACTCAGTCCGTTTGCATGCGAGAGGCGATTCCCATCATACCGCAGCTCACTCGGGAAATCCCAAACAACATTGAGACGGTTCCCGAAAAAACGAAAAAACAGGGAGAACACGCGATAGCAAAGTACAGCCCTGTTGTCAACGAGTTTATCTATGCGTGGATGATGTTGTTTGCATGAAGCACGCGCACCAACCTCACAGTTTTCTCAAGAGAGTTCACTACAGCGGTTTCATCTCAGGTATTAATACGGTATACACTTGGCAGCTTACGCTTGTTCCAGACCAGAACCGGGCTTTGCGTTTTACCCACATCGACTCACAGCTAAAGCAGTACGATGGAATTTTACGAAGAACACCTGGAACGTCTTACCTTGCGGGAATGGTTCCGGATGCAGTCTCCCCGCGTACTGCTGGCATTTTATGTCTGGTTGATGTTCAAAATCCGTCTGGCCAGCGTCAAAACATGCATCAGCATAGTCAAAGGGGACATTCGAGAGCGACTGATTGAACTGGACCAGGTCCCGGAAGAAGCACGGTCTCGGATCACGCCGATCCTCGATCACTTTGCAGAACAGGGCTTCGTCGATTTTCTATTGGAAAGCTACCTTTACGGTCGCAATCGCGATCACTTAAAGCTGGTGGGGGTTCGCATTCTGGCCCGGCACAAAAGCGGTCGGTGTGTGGTAGCGGCTCCCGTCATTTTCGGGGAAGCAGATGGTTCATATTGGGGAGAAAGTGGCCTCCATACCTTTATTGACGCAGAAAATTCGATCACCAGCGAAGTCGGGCGCCAGAGATTCGATCGCACGCCGGGAAACGCGGTGACGTATTATCCCGAGTGCAGGTTCGAAGAGTTACTGGAACAGCATCGGCAGACCATCGCCAACCGGGGAGACACCTATGTCTCCATTCACAACCAGGATGACATGCTCACTTACCTGCAGCGGCTGGAAGATCGCGCAGTCCAGCAACTGGTGCAACGGGGATACCTGGTCCCCTTCGAGCCAGAAGAAGGACCGGACCTGCCCGAGGTCGTCGATTACGGTTTCAAACCCGTGGAAGCAGAAAAACAGTCCGCGATTCCTGGCTGTCTGATCTTTGTCGTGGTCTTGATCAGCACCATCCTCTGGAAGCTCTGGAGCTGAAGTCCGCTTCCAGGCCTTGATCTGGGTGTGCAGGCGGTCACAACTCCTGCCGGGCTCCTGCAGAATGGCTTTCTGTGTCGACGGTCTCCTGATACAGTATACGGGGAGAGGGTGTCCTGACTTGAATACCAGCGATCGCGCAGGGAGGAATATCATGGATGACAACTGGGATGAAATTGACGATGATCCAACAGAATATCTGCCCGAGGTCACCGACCTCATGCACCGGCTCTTAAACTCCCATCGCAAGTCACCCGACGAAGCCGACTTTCAACGCTTTCCGGGCATTCCCCTCGAAGCCCTGGACGAGGCCTACCGGGATCTCAGCACACTCGGCCTGATGGAATATACCGACGAACTGGTCACCATCGGCGACCATCAACGGCGCAAACTCCGCCTGACCCGGGAAGGACTGTGAGAGATCCTTCAGTCAAAGCTCACTTACTGTTTTTATTTGCGAAGCGTGTAGACACAACTGTTACATTGAGCGAAATGCCTGTATGTCAGATGAAACGCCAGCCAGTCCGAATTAAGGTCGCACGGAAGTCCGGTGTAAGTCGCATGGGAGAATTTAAAACTGAGATAATCCCTGTCATCGAGACCATAGCTACCGGTCGCAGATCGCTTTGACAGGGAATCCGCTTCGTCGTCGAGGGGGCGCCAGTTGTCGAGAATCCGTACATCGAGTTCGACCACATTATTGGAGCGAAAGATCAGCACTTCCTCGTACAGGACGCAGAAGAAAATACCCCCCGCGTGCAGATCGGAAGTCGCCAGGGGGCCGCTGGTATATTCAGCGTCGAGTGTAATCTGAGAGAGCGGGTTAGCGGCCATAGGGAACTCTGCTGTAAAGGTGCGAAAACTGGTTTCCTCTTTCTGTTGAGACAAACATAGGCAAACACAGGTTCGGTTGCTATCATACCCGCGACATCAGATCCCCCTGTCATGAAGGCCAGCTGCCCATGTTTCGCAATCTCATCGACAAAATCAAAAGCCTGGCAGCCGACGGACGTGAACCCTTCAATCCAGCGACACTCGACGATCCCGTCGCCCTCCGCACCGACTGGTCCCCACTCAAAGGGGGCGGGGCAAACTTCTGCACGCGGAAACTGGTACAGGTCTCCCCCCTGCGTTACGAATTCCGTGCGGCAGCGGGCGCCATCTGCTTCTACCTGATCTTCTTCGGGCTCGGGGCGGCCGCCCTGGTTTTCTCGATTTCTCAAATTATCAGCAGTGAAAAAATCATCGCACCGGAGATTCTCATTCCGGGTGGCGTCGGTCTTGTCTTTGCCATCATCGGCAGTGTGATGCTCTATTTCGGTACCCTGCCGGTGGTCTTCGACAAGCAGCACAACTGTTTCTGGAGAGGCAGGATCCCCGACGACGAACTGATCTACGCCACCGCGAACGAACAGCTTATGCCCTTCCAGGAAATCCACGCGATCCAGCTGATCAAAGAATATATCCGCAGCAAAAACAGTTCGTATCACAGCTACGAAATGAATCTCATCTCCCGCGACGGCGTCCGCACCAACGTCGTCGATCACGGCAACCTCGAAAAGATCCAGGCAGACGCCCAGACCCTCGCCGAGTTCCTGGAAGTCCCCATCTGGAATGGAATCTGAGGGAGCAGATTCAAACATTCAGCCGGATGTCACAGTTGGCTTGTTCAACCGTGATCAAACACCGTCACTTTTCTGCCGGGCCAGCCAGTTCAGGATCTCTCCCTGTTCCAGCCTTAGAGTTTCCTTCGCTCTGGAGCATAGTCCTGTCCCATATGAAACGCAGTACGACCGAACATGGCTGTCATGAACAATAATGCGATTAATACAGGCCAGATATCACGCAGGGAACGAGTGGGGACAAACAGAGCATAGACAGGGGCTGCCAGTCCCAGTAAAAACAGCACGAGGCAGAATAAGGCAAACAGGTAACTCAGTACCGAGAGTATTCTGTTACCGGTTTGCAGCACAGCGTCTGGGTTGTTGGTGCGAATCCGATTCTTAAGTTCTTCCAAAAAGGCCTCGTATGCTTCCAGCTGATTTTTCGCCATCTGCATTTGTCGCGATCCCATTCGGAGGTAATAGCTGGATTGAAAATTGATGGACAGCCCCCAGTGGGGGATGATCCGAACCATTTTTACCGGGAACGATTTTTTCTCTTCATCATAGGCTGACATGCCAGAGAAGGAATTCACTCGAGAGATCTTTTTGTATGGAATCTCCCTGGTTATCTTTCCGTGACGATTGAGCCTTTGCAGTGAATGCTCCGTCATAACGATGGTCTCTTCTCCGAATAAGAAGCCTCTTCGAAAACGATATTCCATCATGGTAATCCTGTTTCAACTAAAACGACCCACTGACGATGCTCTAAGTCATCTTACCGTTTCCAGGTGGTGATCTCTAGCCTGGTTTGCCAACTTCCGCGACGGCGTCCGCACCAGCGTCGTCGATTACGGCAACCTCGAAAAGAGCCAGGCAGACGCCCAAACCCTCGGCGAGATCCTGGAAGTCCCCATCTGAAACGGAATCTCAGCGAGCGACTCACGCAGTTGCCTCAACACCCCTGAGCGGCATCACCCCAGTCACCGTTTCAAACAGCATTTCCACTTCCCAACGCAGTAATAGAAATCAGCCGCAGGTCCTTACCCCCGGTTGAAAGCTCCAGCAGACAGAAGCGCCGTAGGGGCCGACCCATGTGTCGGCCCGCCGGGCAGAGAACGAAAAAGAGTAAACGTGAAATGGGCCAATAAAACTCACCCAGGAAAGAGGGTGGGATCGAATACAATTCGATCCGAGCGCAGCGAGCAGGAGGTCGCAGCTGCCACGATCAATTAAAAGCAACAGACTTTCTTGAGAGCATTCTGTTGAGCGAACCCACGAAGAAAAATAGAATCTATACTCTTAGTCATTGTTTCAATTATCTGATGCTGCCAGCTGCTCTTTAAAAGGAGGTCGAGCTATTCTACATCAATGCGATATGCGAATTGCTATTGATAGAAAGTCGGAAGTCCTGCCATGTGCCGCGTTGTTTATTCTCCCAAATACAATATTGGTTTTTACGGGCTGGAACGCCTGCATCCGTTCGACTCGCGCAAATACGGGCGGGCGTGGAAGCAGCTGCGTGCGCGTTTTGGCAAGTCGCTGCGTAAGATCCATGTTTCCCCGGAGCGTCCCGTCAGTCGTGAGGAACTGTTGCTGGTTCACACGGAACGTTATCTGAAACAGCTTTCCAATTCGATGTATGTCGCACAGGCACTCGAACTGGCGCCGTTGCAGTTTCTGCCCTTCTGGATCATCGATCACCACGTGCTGCGTCCCATGCGCTGGGCTACACGCGGCACCATCGTGGCCGCTCAAGAGGCACTGGAACATGGTCTGGCCATCAATCTGAGCGGCGGCTATCACCACGCAAAGCCTGCCCAGGGCGAAGGCTTTTGTGTTTACGCCGATGCCGCGATCGCGGTGGCGTCGCTGCGGCAACAGGCATTGATCTCAGAGACCGACCTGATTGTCTACGTCGATACCGATGCCCATCAGGGGAACGGCGTGAGCCATGCGTTTATGGACGACAATCGGGCGTTTCTGTTCGATATTTTCAACGCGCATGCCTACCCGCAGAATGATGTCGCTGCCCGGGAACGACTCGACTGTGAGATCGGCATCACGCGGAGCTGGACCGATCGTGAATACATGCTGGAACTGGAAAACAACCTCCCCGGCTTTCTTGATTCGGTTTCCCAATCCCCCGTCGGTCTGGCGATTTACAATGCAGGTACTGACATTTTCGCGGGTGATCCCCTGGGGGGACTGAATATCTCCGCAGCGACGATCCGCGAACGCGATTTGTACGTCGTCAACGAATTACGCCAACGGCAGATTCCCACGATCATGCTACTGAGCGGCGGCTACACAAAACAGAGTTTTCAACTGGTCGCCGATTCCGTGATCGGGTTGCTGGAGAGAGAAGTCTATTGAAGGCAGGGGCCGACTCCCGAGGCGTCCTGCCGATTCGTTTTGTCAGATGTAGATCAATCCAGACGCTAACAGTCGTAGGGGCCGACCCATGTGTCGGCCCGCCGGGCAGAGAACGAAAAAGAGTAAACGTGAAATGGGCCAATAAAACTCACCCAGGAAAGAGGGTGGGATCGAATACAATTCGATCCGAGCGCAGCGAGCAGGAGGTCACAGCTGCCACGATCAAGATAGAGAATAACCACCAACTTCATACAATACCCGGGTATGGAATGTCTGTTTCGTATCGCACGTCTCGCAAAACGACGATTCAGTATGAAAGCCCGAAACAGCAAAGCCGCACGAGTGAAATCAGCGGGATGAACTGCTAGACTCTTTGTCTTCAGTTGATGCTAAAACCAGAAAACGCTGGTCAAAGCGTGCGATATCACCCGGTTGAGTAGAGGCGAGGAACATTGAAAGTCATTGTGATCGGCGGCGGTGCAGCCGGATTCTTCGGGGCGATCGCGGCTGCGGAAAATGGTCACGAGGTGACGATCCTCGAAGCCGCCTCCTCCGTCCTGGCGAAAGTCCGCATCTCGGGTGGCGGTCGTTGTAACGTAACGCACAGCTGCTTCGAACCCCGCGACCTGGTCAACAGCTATCCCCGCGGCGGAAAAGCACTCCGCGGTCCCTTCACCCGCTTTCAACCGGCCGACACGATCGAGTGGTTTGAGTCGCGCGGCGTCGCCACCAAAACCGAAGCCGACGGCCGCATGTTTCCCACCACCGATGATTCCGCCACAATTGTCAACTGCCTGATGACCGCAGCGGAAAACGCGGGCGTCGTGGTTCGTCTGCGTGCCAACGTTGCCGCCATCGAACAACACGAATCCAGTTTCACCGTCACACTGCAGACGGGCGAATCAATCAACGCGGATCGCATCCTCATGACAACCGGCGGCAGTCGCGCCGGCTTTGAGTTAAGCGGTCGCCTCGGTCACACAATCGTGCCCCCCGTTCCGTCACTGTTTACATTCAAAGTCAACGATCCGCGCATCAAAGACCTGCCCGGCGTCGCGGTGGAACAGGTCGAGTGCCAACTGGTCACCAGCACGAAAACGTTCACCCAGTCGGGGCCGATCCTCGTCACACACTGGGGCCTCAGCGGACCGGCGGTATTGAAACTTTCTGCCTGGGCAGCCCGCGAACTGTTTGAAGCGAATTATAACGCCTTGCTCCGCATCAACTGGCTGGCAGGAACGAGTGCCGACCAGGCACGCGAACAGTTAAACGCGTTCAAGTCAGCGCAGGCGAAGAAAAACATCGACGCAGCCAGTCCCTGGCAGTTTCCCAAACGGTTATGGAAGTCGCTCGTCGATCACAGCCTGGGCCCGCAACCGGTGCGCTGGGCCGAACTTTCCAAAAACGGATCGCAGGCCCTCGTCAAAGAACTGACAGCCGGCGAATTCCAGGTCACGGGCAAAGGTGTCTTCAAAGAAGAATTCGTGACCTGCGGCGGCGTCGACCTGAACGAAGTCGATTTCCGCACGATGGAGAGCCGCCTCTGCCCCGGCCTCTATTTCGCCGGCGAAATCCTCAACATCGACGGTATCACAGGCGGCTTCAACTTCCAAAACGCCTGGACCACAGCCTGGATCGCAGGCCACGCGATGTAAGGCCGAGAGATAACACAACCGACAATCTAATCAGTCCCACACTCTCAAACCCACAAAAACCAGCGACCACTAGCCGCAGGGCTTTAGCCCCGGTTGAAAGCCCCAATAAACAGAACACGCAACAAACATCAAACCACAACAGTCGTAGGGGCCGACCCATGTGTCGGCCCGCCTGGCAGAGAACAAGCAAGAGCAAACCACGAACGGGACCAGCAAAATCCCCCTGCCAAAAAACAGAAGGGGGGGATCGAATGCAATTCGATCCGAGCTCAGCGAGCAGGAGGTCACAGCTGCCGCGTCCGCTGCAGGGGGGAGCCTCATTTTCGGTTGTAGATAACATTCACTCTTCGCGGATCACCTGGAAAAAATCACCCTCCAGGAAACCGGGGAGCCAGGTGCGGATGTCGCTGGGCCCGATGTACTTCAAATTCGTCGGGATCACTCCCGATTTTCCAAAGTAGGTCTCAGCCACATACAGTTGCAGATCGGCGACCAGTTCCAGAGAACGCTCCAAGAAGACAGCAAGTTCCTCGCGTGCGTCCCGGGCTTCCTCGTAATTCCCCCAGAAGCCACACGCGTCGCCTGTATGGCGTGCATAGATGTAGTAGAGATCGCGCGTCGAGAATATCGCCCGTGCATCGAGAGAAATCGCCTGACCAATAGATGTGACATAAATGTTCCAGCCATCTTCCACCTGATCAGGCACATATTTCGAAATGGGGAGTGGCTCGACAGATCCAAGAATCAGAGGGTGGCACACACCATTCTCCTTTTATCCCGACTTACATGATGTTGATCCTGGTCTGGGGACAAAATGTCAGCCGACTTGCGAGGTTTTGGAGCAAATCAGTACCAGTCCGGAGTACTCAGGCACTCAGCTGCCAGACACCATTGGATTAACTGTCTGACGAATCCCGGCGTGATGGAGAATTCTGCATTCCGTGTATCGCTGGACTGACCAGTCCGAAAGGTCGGCACTGGCGGAACCAGTTGCTGCTCTGCCAGCGCGGACATGAACCGCTGATGCGTCCAATCATCGATGGGATAGTGAAAACAAAGGCTCTTGTCAGGCGAAACAACGACAAGTGTCGGCCAGTCATCGCCAGGGAGATATGGCACAGACCAGTAATACGTCTCCTGATCCACCACGATTCGGGTTTTACCCCGTTTTGAGACTGCCATACGAAGTGACCGCTTTCTCTCTCAAGTTCTGATACGGCTCCAGCCAGGAACGACCCGAAAGGGGAGACCCATTCCGCAGCACTCTGGTTCGGAAAATGGTGACGATTTTACCAACTGCCCCCCCCCCTTTCTGTACCCCACCCAGGGTGCCACCGTTGGCTGGTCGAGCTAAAAGAAAAACAATGCTCCTCATCACACAACCAGAAAGGGTGGGATCGAATGCAATTCGATCCGAGCGCAGCGAGCAGGAGGTCGCAGCTGCCGCGTCCGAAACTGGGTAAAAGCCACCAACTTCACACCCCACCTGAAACCATCACATATCAACGTCGGACAGCCTCTGTTTCATTTTCCGTTTCAGCAGGAAAACAGCAACAATCAATCCGACCAGTCCTCCGGCGTAACCGGCATTATGAATCGTACCCACGATCGCAAATCGTTTGAGCGTGGTTCCGGAAAACTGTCTTTCAAACCCCAGGAATTCCTGAGAATCAAAGACATAGTAATTCAGGTACCCCGCGACGCCCCCCAGAATGCCCGCACCCATGGCACAACAGGCGATGATCGCGAGCCCCTGCAGAATATCGCGGCGGGCCGTTTGTAAATCATCACTGTTGAAACGCATCCGCGCGAGAAACCAGCCGGAAAATAATCCCACCCACCAGGTCGCGAGGAAGCCGATGATGCCCACATACAGCC
The DNA here is from genome assembly GCF_008329715.1 of Gimesia chilikensis. Lineage (GTDB taxonomy): Bacteria > Planctomycetota > Planctomycetia > Planctomycetales > Planctomycetaceae > Gimesia > Gimesia chilikensis. The sequence goes on from NZ_VTSR01000004.1 coordinate 232,663, forward strand.
GCTCGGGCAAATGAAAATCCGCATACCGAAACTGGTGGAATTTGAAATCGGTGAAATATTCCGGCGAGATCGTATAGCTGATCTGATCATGCAGCATCCCATACAGTCCGCCCAGCAGCGCCCCAAACAACAGGTACGGCAGAATTCTACGAACGTTTCTGACTCGGGGAACAATCCACTTCATTTCAGTTCTCAACAGGGTGGCATAGTGGTCTGGTCCCACTATGATGAAATCAAAGCCCTTCAACACAGAAAGGAGAGTGGATCCGGGCACAGCAGTCGTAGGGGCCGACCCATGTGTCGGCCCGCCTGGCAGCGAACGAAAAAGAATAAACGTGAAACGGGACCAGTAAAAAACTTCAGAAAAAGAGGGTGGGGTCGAATGCAATTCGATCCGAGCGCAGCGAGCAGTAGGTCGCAACTGCCGCGATTGATAAAGTGCAAAGCCACCAACCTCCACCGCATCCGGGTGGCACAGTGGGCTGGTCCCACTAAGAAAGTCGCAGAGTGCATATTATCAGGATCTGCCCCTTTTCCGTTCCAACCCCTCATCAATTCGCGATCAGTAATTCCAGCAGGCTGAGGACGGTCGTCCCCTCGCTGTTGTAAGGTTCCTCGAACGTCGTTTCATGATCGACCGAGTAAACCAGCGGGTTCGCGGGATCCTGCGGGTTCTCACCAATCAGGTAGAAGTAATGCGCGTCAGCACCGAAGGGGACGAACTGGGCAGTGTCGACCGCTGTGAAGTCAGCTTGCCAGTCAGGGTAGAAGCTGCCGTTCATCGCGAATTCGAAATAATGGCACCACACCAGCACAGAGTCCTGGATTTGAGTCTCAGTCATTTCAGCAGCGCCGCTCCCCGCATGCAGTTCGCGAAAACGGATTTCGGAGGAACGAAACGTACCCGCCGGCCACTTGATCTGCTGCGTCAGGATTTCGACAGAGGATTGCCCTGTCGGCTCCGACGGCAGCCCACCGAGCTGAATAATCTGCTCGCGCAGTTCACCATCCAGGAGCATCATCGCAGACCCCCAGTTCACATTCGCCGCCGCCTGCCGTCGCTGTGATTCAATCTCCTGAGCCCGCCGCTCCTTCTCACGCTGAGCCGCTAAACGTCGCTGTTCTTTATTTGATGGCATTGAGGCACGATCTTTTTAACTGGAAAGAAAACAGCATTCTGCTTTCTGGGTGTACGAAGTGCCTCATTATGCGGGTCTATCGCCAGAATTGCCACCACTTTTTGGTGGGTAAACTATCAGACTCTTCCCAGCTGCCATCGGCGCGACTAACGGCCTTCCGGTTGCCAATTATGATTTCCGTAACTGCTGCATGATCAATCAGTTCCAGCAGATCAGGGGCAAACCAGAAGTCAGCGTCCAGGTCTTCCATGAACACATTGAGGGCATAATCATCTCTGGCTTCACCAATCACTTCCACATCAGTCACGGAAGGCGTCGTCTACCCATAAACTTACCCACACATACCGGCAATCCCTCTCTCATCAGTTTCCGACGCTGATAAAACTCGGACATGATCCCCAAATGTGATATTCATATTTTACTCGTAGCTGATGAACGATTCGGGGGCTGAATTGAGATGAAATTATTCAACGGAATATAAAGAAAAAAAATTAATTGATATCTATTTCAGTCGCTGTTATAGACCTTACTTTAGCTCGGCTTTCGATTTCATTTACAACACCTTCGTATAGTTTTAATTCAGTGTTATCAGTCGAAATCGTCACGATCAATGAGTATCGAGCCTTCTTTTCAATGCTCTTCTCACTCGTCTTATTTCGCCACCATCCAGATACTGGATATACACAAATATGACGAGAGGCGGCCAACTCAGCGGCAGTGCCATTCCAGGTGTCTGAGTGAATTGAGCCACGATTTGTTAGACGCTCTCCTAAATCCCAGTTTCGGTTATCAGGGATTACAGGTTCTGGTCGTTTTCTGTCTTTTCGGTTTTTCTCGGGCCAAGAATCTTTATTGAGTCGAAGCCGCATCTGTTGAAGAGTCTCATGCGGGCGTATAACTGAAAATCTTAACCCATGTGATTTATAGTTGTACTTTACTACATAACCTCTACGGGGGGGATTTGGTTCAATAAAATAAGATAAAGTGACTCGCATTTTGATTTGAGTATCTGCCAGGTCCTCAAGTACTTTTGTTGGTAATGGAAGATCATGGAGATGCATTTCATTCGACTTATCTTTATTATCTAAGTCGTCATAATAATATGGTTGTAAGGCATCTTGAATAATCATTGTTGTGAAGCCCGAGGCTGAATCTCTAGCCCTCTCCAAATTTGGGACACCCATTCCGTATACTTTTAAGCGTTGCTCCCGTTCTTTCTGTGGGCTACTAGGAAACTCTTCAAGCATTCTGTCAGTCCATTCTGCCGAATGAACAATTAGCCCACGTATAGTTTCTGGCCAGTAATCAGGATATTCTGATTGTAGAATGGCAGCTATTCGGGCAACTTGAGCAGTTGCAGCGCTTGTATCTCTACTAGTACCTAATAAGTTATTGCTGTCTTCTGTCAATTGGGTGGTTAGAAGTTCAAGATCATCTGCGCAGAGGATTGTACCCTTATCGTCTTTTAAACGGTTACCTCCCTCAAAAACTACATCGGGTTTGTAAGGCCATGAACTGTCATTCCACAACACTGAAGTCAGGCTAGTCGGCGATAGTGAGCCAGGCATAGCAATGGGTTGAAATCCATCAAATCCTTGTTCCCTGATAGTAGATAATTCTGTGTATGCTCCCACTGTCAGTGCATTCCAAGATTGGGCAGGGTCTTCAATGCTGGCTAGGTAATTATCATCTGGATAATTTTTCCCATGATCCCATAGATTCCCTGTAGAGACAATTAGAAGTTTTTGTACTCCATCGTCAACACCAGCGCAGGACTGGTCTATCGATGCTGACCATAATGAAGGTCTACCAAGTTCGTTGCCATTAGCGGTAACTGCCATGCTAAAAACACGAGATCTATCAGAATCAATCGTATTTGCAATTTCCATTGCTTTCACAGTGATTGGACCATAATCAGGCGGATCATTCACTCCATGGGGAGGCAATATTTTAATCGATTCTAACTGATGCTGTAGTTTTAATTCTTCTTTGGATAACAACACATCATTCAATGGACCATATAGTGCTAGTCCTGCCATCTCCGTGCCATGTCCTTGATGGTCAAATGAGCCCCACTCAGGATTTACGGCATGGGTTGTATTAGGTGAAAAAGCTGAGTCAAGAAGAGGGTGACCATTATTCACACCGGTATCTAGTAACTCCGATTACAAATAGTTTCCCACCAAAGCGAATTGTTGCCATTGCTTCCTGGTTTTCCTGAGTTCTCTCC